>NZ_MCTV01000023.1:0-29638 GCF_002874545.1 Shewanella sp. 10N.286.52.C2 | reverse complement strand
TTACGCATCCTTTGGCGCCAAAATTATCTCAATTTGGAGAAAATCAGTTATACCTGTATAGGCAACCAGTCATTTGGACGACAAGTAAGGCGGTCATAATCGATTAGAAAAAGTAAGGTTATGCTGATTATCCCATTGCTAGCACCAACTCGTTTTGAGACATGAACGTGTTACGGGCACCAAATTTATACTTCATTTTAATTGGCTCAGTTATGCTAGATCATCACTTCAATCTAATCCATTGCCTGCCGCAGGTGATGTATAGGATATACAAATGTCGCGATCACATGGTCAATGATGTTCCCGACATCATCATGACATTTCCCAAATCCCTATGGGTCAGATGTGAAAGAGCGACCTTATGTGCAGATACAACTGCGAGACGCTGCACTCTTTATATAAATCAAAAGGTCCCTGTAAGCTCTGCCAAAACAAATAACATCCATGTTAAACGGCCAGTTCGGCATCCATGCCTCTCGCTCAGAGCGCTTCACACTGTGAAACTTCGCCATGTTTTGGTCAAATTTGTTCCAGACAAATAATGACATTCTTGCCATCCTTGGCGGTCAGAAGCTCGCTGCTGCATCTACACCGGGATTATTATCTCTTCGATTTGACTTTATTAGTGGGAATAAAAAGGCTAAAAAGCAGAAAATCTATTTGCCTCCGACTCAATTTGAATTGAGGACTTTGAAGAAAATAGCGTGAGATTGGCATGGATGCCAATATAGCCTCAGTTAAGCCATGGATGGCGCATCTGAGGCGTTAGCATTTTCAAATATGACCGAAGAACACTACAAGCGAAGTCAAAAGCTGGATCAATCCCCGTTGAAAACATGCGATTTTCAGCATTTTTCGTTGGGGCCTGAGGGTTTGTTAAGGGCTTATTTTGTAAAATGTGAGCGCTTTCCCCCTTGACTCTGCTCTTTGCAAAAGAAGGGGCGAAGCGCCACGACGTTAATCCAAACAAAGTTTGGAAAGACTTAAAGAAAACTTGCGATTTATAACTCGTATAAGTGAAGCACCACGACTTTTTTGTTCAAACTGGCAAACTAGATTTGGGTCACTAAATCGTTAGGGAAGTTTGCCGTGGTGAGTTCTGCCAACTTAAACAACTCATGACGTTTCGAACTTTGTTGTCTTAGTTTCAATCTTTATTGTCTAGTTTCAGACTTTAATGTACATCGACAGGAAAATGAATAACACCAAGCGCGCTTAAGCAAATAAGTGCCTTAGTAAGGGTTTATCCGCTGTGTCTCTACTTCACCATACAATGTTGGTAAATGTTCTCCCATTGCAGGTAAGTGAGCTCAATACTCGCTTCACTGTCACAACAGTAAGCGTCACCCTTTGGGCACACCTTTTCAGTGATATCAGCTAATTGCTCAGTAACACAGCCAGATAAGTACTCGTTACTTAATACCATATTGTTAAGTTGTTGCCGCTGCACAAGGGGAATAGCTAATGAATCCTGCGGCGCAATAACGCAATCAGACGACGCTAAAGAGAGTAACGCGGCAGTGATGAGTCCTTTCATATTAACTCCAATATAATTAAATCAATTATACGATAGCCATTGTAGCCACTGCACAGCAAGGTTTTATTCGAATTAGTTGATTATATCCTTTGCGCTAATCGAAAATTACTATAGTGTGGTTATTCAATTGTTTCGTCATTTATATTTTTCTAGATATTTGGCTTAGCTTTAGCTACCCAACTAGGACAAATAATGACGACCCCTGTACGCGTTCGCTATCACACCATTGAAATTGGTGACAACGATATTCACTTATGTACCCTTCGAGATAAACAGCAATTTAGTGACGATAACAACACAGCTAAAGACTTAGGTATTTCTTCGGCGCTATGGCCCATTTTTGGGGTAGTCTGGCCTTCCAGTATGGTACTGGCAAATCACATGCTTGATTATCAAACTCAAGGTAAACGCATTTTAGAGATTGGTTGTGGTATCGGCCTTTCAAGCTTACTGTTAAACCAAAGAGCCGATGATATTACCGCCACCGATTATCACCCTGAGGTTGAAGGTTTTCTATTAAGAAATACCCAACTCAATAACGACAAATCGATAAACTTTGAACGAGTCGATTGGGCTGATGACAACAGTGATTTAGGTCAGTTCGATTTAATCATCGGCAGTGATTTATTGTACGAAGATGAGCATATTGCCTTGCTGGCTTACTTCATTCAAGCCCATGCCAAACGCCAATGTGAAATTGTTATTGTCGATCCCGGTCGTGGCCGAAAAAACAAACTCACCACCAAGATGGATGAATACGGCTTTAGCCATAATCATATCAAACCCATTCACACTGATTATTTAACACAACAATTCAAAGGCCATATTTTGCGCTTTTCAAGAGAGAGCTAGTGCAGTTAAATTTCGCTTAGCAGTCTAGTATATACTCATAAAAAATCACGCTCTGCTCTGTAATGGCTTGCTGGGTAAAGCCCAGCTTTAAAAGTAATTTAGCTGATGCTTGGTTACTTTTGTCTACCCCAGCGATTAATTTACGCCATTGAAGTTGATCCCGGGAAAATTCAATCACTCCTGTGAGTAACTCGCTTCCATAGCCTTTTTTCCAATAATGCTCACCCAGTAAATAACCGATATGGGCTGTTTCTTCATCAGCAAGATACATAAAGACTAATCCCATCATTAAGCCTGTATCAGTCGCATCAACCCGACATAAACGGCTTTGTGCTAGCATTTCATCAAGCCAGTACTCGGCGGCTGGTAGTGAGTTTAGCTGCTGAAAATTAGCAGGAAGATGATTAACCACTGCAGGTGTCAACAACGCCATAAGCTGTATCAAGAGTGCGGATGACTGCGATGTTAACTCTGATGCAGACTCTGACGATGTCATATCAGAAGATATTTCCCTTATTAGCAGCCTCGCTGTTTGCAAATTTATCTTCACCTGATGGCTCCTATTTATGGCCATTAACAAAGCAAACCCCATTAATAATACGGAGTAACTGCAGGCTATCTTATCATTTAGCGCTATTAAAATTTGCTTTGGTTAGTACCAAAGTGACATCTAGCCATCATTAAGCTGCAATAATATGGCATTAACTCAGCCAATCACTACCATCCTCAGCCTAAGTAAGGTATAACGGCGCCATGAAAACTCCTAAACGTATACAACCACTGGTTGATGATGGCCTTATTGACGAAGTCGTAAGCCAATTAATGAGCGGTAAAGAAGCCACCGTTTATATGGTTCGCTGTGGAAATGAAATCCGCTGCGCCAAAGTGTATAAAGAAGCCATTAAACGGAGCTTCAAAAAAGCAGCGCAATATCAAGAAGGTAGAAAAAGTCGCAATAGCCGTCGCAGCCGTGCAATGGAAAAAGGTTCCAGCTACGGCCGTGAGCAGCAAGAAAATGCCTGGCAAAATGCCGAAGTAGATGCCTTGTATAAATGTGCTGACGCCAATATTCGAGTGCCTGTCCCCTATGGCTGCTTTGAAGGTGTGCTGATAATGGAACTGATCACTGATGGTCAAGGTGATGTGGCCCCGCGTTTAAATGATATTGTGTTAAGCGCAGAACAAGCGTTACAAGATCACGCCACCATGATGGGGTATGTCACTCGTATGTTGTGTGCCGGCATCGTCCATGGTGACTTATCGGAATTTAACGTACTGCAAGATGACCATGGACCTGTGATTATCGATCTGCCCCAAGCCGTCGATGCTTCAGCCAATAATAATGCCAAGGTCATGCTAGAACGTGACGTTAACAATATGACCCGCTATTACTCGCAGTTTGCACCTGAGCTTGCTTTAACAAAGTATGCCAAGGAAATGTGGAGCTTATATGAGAAAGGCGACTTACTGCCTGATACCCAGCTTAGCGGTGAATTTGAAGAGGATACCAGCGCTGCTGATGTCAATTCAGTGCTAGAAGAAATTCAAGCAGCCTTTGAAGAAGAACTAGAGCGCCGCGAACGCATTAGTGAGCCTGAAGAGCTTTAACGCCCTCACACTTAATTTCGACTGTAAATAAAAACGGCGCTGATAGCGCCGTTTTAATACTCAAGAGTTAACTCATCGACCTAGTGGTCGTTTTTACCCCACAGCCATGCTGCACCACGCACCCCAGATGATGCGCCATATTCGTTTTTAACCACTAAGGTGTCGCACTCGCGGCCAACCACATACTTAGGTAATACTTTTGGCAATTCAGTGTATATCGCATCAATATTAGATACGCCGCCACCTAATACAATCACATCAGGGTCGAGCATATTAATCAGGTGTGCCAATGAGCGTGCTAAACGATCGATAAAGCGCACAAATGCTTGGGTCGCTAACGGATGACCATCGGCCATCATTTGCGAAATTTGAATGCCACTGTCAGCTTCACCACCAGCACGGCGGAAATCACGAACAAAGCCAGTGCCTGAAATAAAGGTCTCGATGCAATCTTTGTTGCCACAAAAACACGATGTAGAATTAAATTCGTCCGAAGTCATCCACGGCAAAGGATTATGACCCCATTCACCACCAATGCCATTACCGCCGCCATGAACTTTACCATTTATCGCTAAACCGCCACCGCAGCCTGTACCAATAATCACCCCAAAGACCACATCTTTGCCTGCGGCTGCGCCATCAACAGCTTCAGATACCGCAAAACAGTTAGCATCGTTTGCTACCCGCACTTCTCTATCAAGACGAGCGCTTAAATCTTTATCAAGTGGATGACCATTAATCCAAGTTGAATTCGAATTTTTAACCAAACCCGTTAACGGTGATACCACCCCTGGGATCCCCACACCCACACTGCCAGTTTGCTGAGTTTCGGCTTCAGCATCATTAACTAAGCCTACTATGGCATCAAGGGTTTCAGGGTAGTTTTTAGGTGTTGGAATACGTTTACGAAATAGCTCTGAACTATCTTCGGCTAGCGCCACCACTTCAATCTTTGTCCCGCCAAGGTCAATACCCATGCGCATCATAGTAACTCTCTCCATATCGTTAGAATCTGTTATTCACCAAAATGAGTGTGCCGCAATAGCTATTATTGAGCTGATAAAAGGCTAACGGTTTCAAGTTAGACACTTTTGCAATGACTCGTTTATATAGCTACCTTGCAAACCATGCTGGTGACGCCGCAATAAAATACGGATTTAAAATATTTTCTTTTTGGTTGTAATCAAGGGACGTTAATTCAGGATAACGCACTACCTGACCACCAGCGCCTTCAACGACAGCTTGCGCTGCAGCGGTATCCCACTCACTGGTTAGCCCCAGTCTTGGATACACATCAGCAATGCCTTCTGCCACCATACAAAACTTTAATGAGCTACCAACACTTTGCATTTGGTGCTCGCCCACATCCTTAAGGAACTCTTCAAGCCCAGGGCTGATATGGGAGCGACTGCCCACCACCACAGGTACAGGGCTGACTGTTTGTTGGCTAATATCTAACTGTTGCTGTTGCCCTTGATACTCAAGCCATGCGCCTTGACCCACAATGGCAGAATAACATTTGTGTAATACCGGCGCGTATACCACTCCTACCATAGCGCGGCCTTGATGAACTAAGGCAATATTGACGGTAAACTCACCGTTGCGCTTAATAAACTCTTTGGTGCCATCTAGTGGGTCAATTAACCAATAAGTTTGCCATTCTTTACGTTCTGACCAAGGGATATCAGCGGCTTCTTCGCTCATGATCTTAATGCCAGCAAATTGCTGAGCTAATGCGTTAACAATCACATTATGACTGGCAATATCCGCAGCGGTCACTGGGCTATCATCCTGTTTTTGCGTTACTTGCAAGTCGGTGTCTGAATACACTTGCATAATTGCATCACCAGCCAATTTGGCAATCTCAACCACTTTAGTGAGATGCTGCTGGGTAAACAGCGGTTTCGTAAATGGCTGCTGCGCATCATCTTGCTCTGAAAAACTAAATACCTTCAAGGTTCATCCTTATGAATACGTTAACCTGTGGTTAACTCAAATCACTTAGCGCTATTATGCCAGTTGCTCGCAAGATGATTTATAACTATTTAGTTTGTCTTAGAAATAACAATGTTAGTTAACTTTTCACTAGCATAAATATCAAGGTAGCTCTGCCACGCCTCTGAGTTAATTTTTGCTACTAATATGCAACATCGTTTACAGATAGTAAGCCAAGTGCCCCTTGCATAAAAGGCACAATGGCTTAGCTGCATTCGTATTCAAACTGATTTAAAACAATGTTATTTAGTTAGCTGCACATTATCTACTTGCATAACCACCCCATTTTGATTGCCCCAAGCCGGAAAAATCACTAATGGGGTATCAACTTGGGTTAAATCTAAGCTTGAGCCAGCATGAGCAACAAGGTCTGCAAGCGCTAACTTATAATGAGTCCAAGTGGCGATATCTGGCGTAGCAATCGCAAAGTCACCTGAGCTACAGGGATGGCCGCAATCGACCTTGATATTAAAGTCGCGCTGGCTTCGAGGGTCTGTTACCACGTTGACATCAAATTCAACAAAGCTAAATTGGCTAACATCTTGACCTAACCCTGTGCTTTGGTAATACACCACAGCTTCATCGGTATTAAAACTAAATTGAGTCACAGCGCCATAATCACCACCAGCATCAACTTGAGCGATATCGACTGAACCATTAGCGGCGTAATGTCCTATGCTATATGGCGGTTTTACTTCATTGTCATAAATAACCAACTCATCCACTTCAACTACTTGATATTCATAGCGCACATTATCAATTTGCAGGCTGATGTTACCTAATGCTTCAATCACAAACGGATTCACTACCACAGCTAAGTCAGCCACGCTGCCAGGCGAAAACCGATTGCCACTGGCGACTAATTCTGCGATAGATATTTTTACTTCAGTCCAAGTATTAAGCTCTGGCAGAGTGACGTTAATATCACTGACATTAGGCCAACCACTGTCAATTTTAACCAGCAGCTCGACATTATCGTCGATAGATAACAGGTTAATATCAAAGACTAAATAGCCATTATTGGCCCAGTGAGACAAATCGGCTGTGGGAGGGTAAGAGAAATAAGCATTACCCGTCGCGCCCACTTTATCCATTTGCAGCACCTCACCGCGACCTTCTACTGTCAGCGTCTGCAAGGTAATACTGCCATCGGGGTTATAGCTATCAAGCGCTAACCCTTGGGCTAGTGCATCGTCAAACATGATAAATTCTGGTCCTGCGCCAATGTCAGTGCTGGGGGTCGTGATCGCTGGCGGCTGATGGCCTTCTACCACTGCTGCGGCCTCATCAATAGTGGCACAACCACTGCCTGTTGTTGGCGCGACACTGCATTCATACACGCGCACATAATCCACCTCCATGGTTTGTGGAAATACCGACTCATCCACCCCAGTGTTGTTGACATTACCCGCCCAAGTACCGCCAACGGCAAAATTGAGGATCATGTGAAACGCTTGATTGTAAGGTGCATCTTCAGGGGCTTGTTGTAAAATCCCTTCAGCATCAGTGTATTGACTGTACCAACCCGTTGAGCGCTGAGTGGCAAAATGCACATCATCCACATACCAGCGAATTTCATCTTGCTCCCATTCAAGGGCATAAACATGAAAATCATCGGCAGGATTTGCGCCTTGTGGCAAACTGTACTCTGCGCCAGAATAGACATTGCCAGGCCAAGCTTTACCATAATGCAAAGTGCCATGAACCCGGCTTTCAGATGTCTGGGACTCATCGCCATTGGTGATCACTTTCAGATTAACCGCTTCCATAATATCGATTTCGCCAGAGCCTGCCCAAGGACCATAAACCCAGTCAGTGGGCAACATCCAAATGGCCGGCCAAGTGCCCTGACCTTGTGGCATTTTGGCTTTAATTTCAAAGCGGCCATATTTCCAATCGCCTTTATGGGTCGAATCTAAACGCGCCGAAGTGTAAGGCTGCTGTTTTGAAGTGTCATTGGCATCGTAATTAGGATCGCCCAATGCTACTGCAGGGCCATTAAAATCTTCCCGCAGAGCGGTAATCACTAACTTACCATCAACCACTTGGCTGTTATCAGCGCGCTGGGTATAACATTGTAATTCTTCGTTGCCGCCGCCATAACAGTTATGGGCTAAATTCCATTTAGTGGCATCAATCTCAGCGCCGTCAAATTCGTCACTCCATACCAATGACCAGCTTGCGTTTTCTTGCTCTGAACCCGTGTCTGAATCAGAGTCTGAGCCAGAGTCTACTGGCGCTTGCTCTGATTCAACTTCAGGCTCAGTTTCAGTCTCACTATCTGAGCCACAGCCTATTAGCAGCAGCGCAGTTAAACTCGCAGCGCTAATGACTTTAGCGGATGAAAAAGCCTGGCTTAGAGCCAAATTTAACGGTAATTTTTTATTGAACATTCTTGATTCCCCAATCGCAAAATATCTAAAAAATTCCAGCAAAATGCCCTACAAACTTAATTGTAAGATCAACGTCATTGGTGGATTAACATGCCCGCTAAGAGGATCTTAGCGGGCAACTCATTCAGGTTTGATAAATACTTAAACCTGAATGCCTACTGCCGCTAACGATTACTGCTCGTTAGTGGCACATGAAATAGTGGCTTGTTCAGCGCCATTTGGCACTATAACTAAATCACTAAAACTCACTTCTGCTGCGCCTACCGTTGACAGGTAAAACGGCGTATTGATTTTGCCAAAGTCTAGTTGCTTATCCTTAAAGCATTTCAAATCAACACTGATGGTTTGCCAAGTATCAATGGCGACGCTATTAAGCTGCTCGGTAATATCTACATCAGCGCGGCAATCTCTATCGCATGCCATACCCAGTAATAATGGCTGCTCAAGTTTGCTCGCTGTTTTAATCATTACGCTCAGCGCAGCATTGCTATCAGAGTAAGCTCGTAAATCCCGCGGGAAGTTACTAATTAACCCCACAAAGCCTAAACCTGAACCATTAAAACTAATTAAGCGGGCATCTTCTTGAACTTGCTTATCAAAGGTGCGCAGCGTAACCACATCATTAGACTGAATACTACTACTGACTGTATCCATTGACGTTTCTGTGCCTATCATCAAGCGCCAAGGTGCTTTTACAGCACGTTCAAATAATGGTAATGCTTCAAGCTTATCATCGGTAGCAAAGTTATCTTCAGATAAGGTGTTAGCGACCACATTACTCGGAACCTCAGTGTTGATGTCAGCGCCATAATGCAAGCCATAGCCATAGCCAAATAAAGGCGCGTAGTCTTTATCAAACACATTCACTTTGGTTTGTTGCGGGCGAGTCGGCCAAGAGAAAGACAATTTACCTGCAAAGTTTTCATTAACCTCGCCATTAGCTTGGCTCAATAACACTTGAGCCACCCCGTCACCTTCAGTACCAGGAAGCCAAGCAGCCACAAATGCATCAGATGCATTTAACTCAGCATTGACCCACATAGGACGGCCACTGATAAACACTGCTACCACAGGAATACCTTGGGCTTTAAGCGACTTTAGTAAAGCTAAATCACGTTTATCACCACGCTGATATTCAAGGTTATCAATATCACCATTGCCTTCGGCATAAGGCTCTTCACCAAATACCACAATCGCTACATCGGGCTTATTCGCAGCCTCAAATGCACCATCAACGCTTAACCAAGTTTGACCACCTGCAGCTTTAACCGTTTGCTCAATACCAGCATAAATTGAAGTTGCACCAGGAAAGTCTTCATTTAAGTTATCAGTACCCTGCCAAGTAATACTCCAGCCACCCGATTGCTTACCGATGTTATCTGCAGCATCACCTGCCACTAAGATTTTGGCACTAGGCGCAATAGGTAAAATGTTATTATTGTTTTTCAACAACACTAACGATTCTCGTACTGCCTGTCTGGCCACGTCGCGATGCTCTTTGGCACCAATTAACTCAGTTTTACCTGAAATGGCACGATTAGCAGGGCTTGGTTTTTCAAATAAACCAGCGCGGATTTTTACCCGTAAAATACGGCGAACCGCATCATCGATACGCGACTGGGCAATCACACCGTCTTTGACTTGGGCAATGGTATTTTCATACAAAGGCTTCCAAGCACTGGTTGGCACCATGTACACATCTAAGCCTGCATTCACCGCTTGCGCGCAAGACTCATTGGTACAACCTGCCACTTGTCCGTGACCATTCCAGTCACCAACCACAAAACCATCAAAGCCCATTTTGTCTTTTAATACATCGTTTAATAGATATTTATCGCCATGAATTTTACTGCCATGCCAACTATTAAATGATGCCATAACCGTTTGTGCACCTGCAGTTAAGCCGCCCACATAACCTTGGGCATGAATGTCAAATAACGCTTGCTCAGTAGCTAGATTATCGCCTTGGTCAATGCCTTTTTCTGTGCCGCCATCGCCAAGAAAATGTTTTACGGTTGAAATAACATGTTGGTCTGATAAAAAGTCTTCGCCAACGGCGCCCTGCAGGCCTTCAACAATTGAATGAGAGTATGACTTTACGATTTGTGGGTCTTCAGAATAACCTTCATAAGTACGACCCCAGCGGTCATCCCTTACAACGGCCACTGTTGGCGCAAATACCCAATCAATACCGGTTACCATGACTTCTTTGGCGGTAATGGCAGCTATTTGCTTAATTAACTCAGGATTATTGGCTGCGCCTAAACCGATATTGTGCGGGAATAAAGTCGCGCCAATCACATTGTTATGGCCATGGACTGCATCTGTGCCCCACATAGTAGGTATCGCAATACCATCTACACTGTCATCCATCGACGCTTGATACATTTTTTCAGCAAGTTCAATCCAGTCTGATGGCGTGGCATGTTTATCATCATTTGGATAAGCACCGCCGCCATTTAAATAAGAGCCGAAACCGTATTTACGCATATCTTCCACAGTAATGTCGCGAATTTCAGGCTGGATCATTTGCGCGACTTTTTGCTCTAAGGTCATGGTCGCCATCAGCTTATCGATACGCGTTTCAAGGACAAAATCTTTAGCAAATGGAATAGCAAGTGTTGGCCAAATATCAATATTGGTTGCCGCTGTTGCTTTTATGATAGAAGCTTGTGCCACAGTTTCCGCTGCGCTAGTAACTTCGCTACTAGACTCTGTCGTTACGGGTTTGACTTCATCTTGACCACACGCACTTAAGCCAACCAACACCGTCAAAACCTGCGCGGGCAGCGTTAATCGCTTAAATGTATTCATTGAGTTTACTGTTCTCATAATCACGCCTTTTAAAATCGTTTTTTTATGTAATTTGTTTATGTAAGTTTTTTGATACAAATCATACAGTTCTAAAATCAAACGCTTTGTGGTCGTGTAGCCTTGCTACCCACTAAGCCGTAATAAGCAATAAATGCATAACAAATTAACGGCAATGCAAAAGCTAATTGGATACCTAAGCTGTCAGCCATAATGCCCTGCAGTAATGGCACTATCGCGCCGCCGACAATAGCCAGGCACAACACCCCTGAACCTTGGCTGGTATATTGCTTTAAATCTTGTAGCGCTAAACTAAAGATGGTTGGGAACATAATCGAGTTACATAAGCCCACTAATAATAAGGCCCACATCGCCGTGGTGCCTTCTGCAAACATGGCAACAGCGACTAATAGCACGGCACAAGTGGCATTAAAGGCCAGCACTTTGCCGGCTGAGATTTTTTGCATTACCAGTGCGCCAATAAAGCGCCCCACCATTGCGCCGCCAAAATAATAGGCAATGTAGTTAGCCGCTTCAGCTTCAGTAAAGCCGCCAATATCTGGCTGAGTTAAAAAATTAATTAAAAAGCTGCCAATACCCACTTCTGCGCCGACATAAACAAAAATACCCACAGCCCCTAAGACTAAATGAGGATACTTCCAAGCACTGCCGCTACTTGTCCCTGGGGTATTTGTTGGTTTAATCCCTAACACTGGTAATTTTAAAATCATAAAGACAACCGCTAACACACATAAGGCGCCCGCTAACATCAAGTAAGGCACCTGAACGGTGCTGGCATGATGTACTGCTTCAATGGCAGGATCGCTGTTGTGAGTTAAGCTACTTAAAATTAACCAACTGCCAAAAAATGGCGCCACTGTGGTACCAAGAGAATTAAAAGCTTGAGTCATGGTTAAACGTGATGATGCGGTTTCAGCAGGACCTAAAGCACTGACATAAGGATTGGCTGCAACCTGTAAAATGGTAATGCCTGACGCTAACACAAAAAATGCGCTTAAAAACATCCAGTAAGATGCATAACTTGCTGAAGGGTAGAACATTAAACAACCAACACAAGCAATAGCTAAGCCGGTAACAATCCCTTTTTGATAACCAATTTTTCCCACCAAATGCCCTGCGGGAATTGAGACAATAAAATAGGCGCCGAAGAAACAAAACTGCACCAACATTGCTTGGGTGTAGTTAAGTTCGAACATATCTTTCAGGTAAGGAATAAGAATATCATTGAGGCAAGTTAAAAAGCCCCACATAAAAAATAATGACGTTAATGCCACCAGCGCAAAACGAAAATTTCCTGTTTGATGAACATTGCCAATATCACTATTGATTGGTTCAGCAACCCCATTTGAAGGTGCACTAGCCATAACATTTCCTCATTTATTGTTATTTATTTTGGGTAAATGACTATCAATTAAATTAACATTTTCATTGATAGGCACACCAAAGATTGTGTAAATCAATTATTGACCTTTTGTTAATTAATCACTAACCTCGATGTAAGCGCTTTCATTTTTAACATACCGATAACGAATGTCAACGATTTTTCGCAGTAAAAATCGGATTTTAAACTGCTAAGCACACTGAGACTCGCACTTTTAAGTCACTCTGACCTAAACACGCGAAAAACTTATTAAGCGAATGAAAAATATGAAAATATCTTTACCATCAAATTCAAAAATGCACACAAAAGAGTTCACTTTTGGGGTGGCAACCGCTTCTTTTCAAATTGAAGGCGCCGCCGATACCCGCCTCCCTTGCATATGGGATACCTTCTGTGCAACGGCCGGTAAAATTCGTGATGGTTCAGACGGGAAACACGCTTGTGAGCATGTGGCATTATTCAAAGATGATGTGCAATTAATCGAATCTTTAGGCGTTGATGCCTACCGATTATCAATTTCTTGGCCACGAGTCATTAAGCAAGATGGTAGCCTCAATCAACAAGGTGTCGACTTTTATATCAACTTAATTGATGAGTTAAATAGCCGCGGTATAAAGGTCTACGCCACCTTGTATCATTGGGACTTACCGCAGCATATTGAAGATCAAGGTGGCTGGCTCAATCGTCAAACCGCATACTTATTTGCAGACTACGCAGATAAAATCACCCAAGCTTTAGGTGACAAAGTCTATTCTTACGCCACCTTAAATGAACCTTTTTGCAGTTCATACTTAGGTTATGAAGTGGGTGTTCATGCCCCAGGGCTTGCCAGCAAAGCATTTGGCCGTCAATCAGCCCATCACTTATTACTGGCCCATGGCTTGGCTTTAAAGGTCATTCAACAAAATTGTCCTAATGCATTAAACGGTATCGTGCTTAATTTCACCCCTTGCTATCCATTAACTGACACTGATGCCGATATAAAAGCCGCTCAAACCGCCGATGATTATTTTAACCAGTGGTATATGAAGCCAATAATGGACGGTGAATACCCTGCAATTATTCATGATTTTGATGATGCAGATAAACCTGACATTCAAGCAGGTGACATGGAGATTATTAAGCAGCCACTGGACTTCTTAGGGATTAACTTTTATACCCGCGCAGTTTATAGCACTTGTGATAAAAATGAATTTGTTCAAGTTGATATGAAAGATGCCCCTAAAACCGATATAGGTTGGGAAATCTACCCAAGTGCATTTACTGACTTACTGACTAGTTTAAATAGTACATATACATTACCGCCTGTTTATATCACTGAAAATGGTGCCGCCATGGACGATAAAATTGTTAATAACCAAGTTGATGATTTAGATCGTCTTGAGTATTACCAAGCTCACTTAAACGCTGTAAATAATGCCATTAACCAAGGCGTTAATGTCGTCGGTTATTTCGCTTGGAGTTTAATGGATAACTTTGAATGGGCTGAAGGCTATTTAAAACGTTTTGGAATCGTGTATGTTGATTATCAAACTCAGCAGCGCACCATTAAAAGAAGTGGCTTAGCTTATCGCGACTTTATCAGTCAACGTCAATAAAGACTGTGGGTTAACTTTGCACCACATCTAAGTTAACTAGAACAATATTTAAAGCCGATAACTAAAAACAGCACAACCATAATAATGACCCGGAAGAGGTTCGCATGATTAGCGTTAAAGAAAAAATAGCCTATGGATTAGGTGATACCGCCAGCAATATTGTGTTTCAGACCGTAATGCTATTTTTAACTTTTTTCTATACTGATATTTTTGGCATTTCACCGGCCTTTGTCGGCACCATGTTCCTAGCAGTTAGGGTAATTGATGCGATTACCGATCCTTTGATGGGCGCCTTAACCGACAGAACCAATACCCGCTGGGGTAAGTTTAGGCCTTACTTACTGTGGTTTGCGCTACCCTTTGGATTAATCAGTGTGCTGGCTTTTACGACACCTGATTTAGCTGAAGAAGGCAAAATGATCTATGCCTTCGTCACTTACACTGCGTTAATGATGGTCTACACCGCCATTAACATTCCCTATTGCGCTTTGGGCGGAGTGTTAACTGCCGATCCTAAAGAGCGTGTGTCAGTACAATCTTATCGTTTTGTTTTTGCCATGCTAGGCGGATTAATGGTGTCAGGATTGACGCTACCATTAGTTGAGTTTTTCGGCCAAGGCGATCAAGCCAAAGGTTATCAGCTGACCATTGCCGCCATGAGTTTTCTTGGCGTGATCATGTTCTTACTGTGTTTTGTCGGCACCAAAGAGCGCTTACATCCTCCGCAAGATCAAAATTCGACGTTTAAAGCAGATTTCAAAAACCTATTAAAAAATGACCAATGGCGCGTGCTTTCTGTGGCAGCAATTTGCTTATTATCTGGCATGGTTTTAAAAACCAGTTTAGCGATTTATTACGTCAAGTATTACCTCAACTTACCAGACATGATCACCTGGTTTATTACTTTAGGCATGATTGGAAATATTTTCGGCTGTATTTTGGCGCAACCACTCGCTAAAAGAGTGTGTAAAGTAAAAGCCTATATCACCATTCAAATCATTGCCGCCATTTTATGCGTCGCCGCGTATTTTGTCTCAAGTGAGCAAGTGGAACTCGCCTTTGCGCTTTATATTCTATGGGGCTTTACCTTTAATATGGGTACCCCGCTACTATGGGCCAAAATGGCTGATGCGGTTGATTATGGCCAATTCAAAACTGGGGTAAGAATTACCGGGATGATTTATTCATCGGTTATTTTCTTCATCAAATTAGGGGTGGCAATTGGCGGTGCTGCTGCGGGTTGGTTACTGGCAATGTATGGCTATCAAGCTGATACTGAGTTAACTGAAACCACTAAACAGGGCATTTTAATTTCATTTACCTTATACCCTGCTATTGGCTCAATTATCGTGGCTGTGGTTATGCGCTGGTACACTCTTGATAATCAGGAAGTTGAAAGAGTGCATTTAGCCATCACTAAATAAATAGCTAAATAAGAAGTAGTTAACTAATTAGCTACTTCGAGATATTGAATATCGTTAACTGCTTCTCGATAATGATGAATACAAATATCAATATAAAATCCGTATTGCTGAAGGTTTAAGGCTTTATTGCCACATAAAATAAAGAATTAAGCACTAAGTGAAGGTTTTTTTAGTGATTATGCTAAATAGTTCATGGTAGGCTAATCGCCGCTTAAATGATTATCTAATACGGAAAGCTTAAATAGGGATATATGGCAACAATATATGATGTATCTGTCTTGGCGGGTGTTTCACTTGCGACTGTGTCGCGAGTGATGAATAACAACACCAAAGTCAGCGACAAGACCAAACAAAAAGTATTAAGCGCAATGGAGCAATTGGGTTATCGACCTAACTCTATCGCGCAGTCATTAGCATCTAACCGCTCAAACAGTATTGGGGTGTTAGTGTCTCAATTAGATGGCCCCTATTACGGCCCTATGATGACCGAAATTGAAACAGCCCTCAGAACGGCCAATAAACACGTTATTATTGCCGCTGGTCATAGTGTCGAATCCCAAGAAAAAGAAGGCGTTGAGTTTTTAATGAGTCGCGGTTGTGATGCGTTAATTCTTGATGTTGAAGCTGTAGACGATGACTACCTTATAAAGCTTTGCCAAGGCCCAACGCCCATTGTACTAATTAACCGCTACATTGAAGAAATCAGTGATGCCTGCGTTTACTTAGATAATGAACTGGGTGGCTATTTAGCCACTAAACACATTCTCAGCCATGGACATAAAGCTATTGCTTATATCTCAGGCCCTAAATTTAAACTCGATGCCAAGGACCGCTTGCGTGGCCATCAACGGGCATTAACAGAATTTGATCTCAAGTTTGATGAGCAATTGTGCTTTGAGGGTGACTTTAAAGAGCACAGTGGCAGTTTGGCGATGGAACACTTACTGAGCGTCAATAAACCCTTTACTGCTGTGGTATGTGCCAATGACCAAATGGCCTCTGGTGCTATTGCTGTTTGTCTTGAACGCGGCATGAAGATCCCCCAAGACTTATCTTTTGTGGGTTACGATAATATTCCTTTCCCGCAATATATCTCCCCGAAGCTCACCACGGTTAATAACCCAATCCACGAAATGGGTAAAATGGCGGCATTTTGGGTATTAAAACATGTTTATAATAATACCAGCGCCAATGTAGAAAATACCTTTACTCCTCAGCTGGTGGTTAGAAACTCTGCGACAGCGCCAATCAAATAGATGGTAACTAAAGCACTGCATATTAATTGTTATCAGTGGTGATTTAGCCACTGATACAACTGGGTTATAACCCTCCTAGTACCCGCACACGCTCATCTTTTAAACCTATAAGTCAGCAATCCTCAATAGTAAGCTCATTAATCGTCAGCCCTATCGCTAATGCTGCCTGCCAAATACCGTTTTTATCGCTGCAATTGCGGCATTTTTTGAGCTTTTTAATTATCAATCTAGATTACTCTTTTTACTCTCTAACAGCCTAATTAACTGATAAAAATCCCCCCTAAAGCCAAGCTAAACACTGTTCACTAAAGCTGCAATTGTACGTTTTTAAGAATCAGCTTCCATTTATGGCAATAAACAGCTCCCCAAGCACATATTTTTACAAATTTATGTAAGCGCTATCACAAAAAATATTTTTATCTAACTATTTTAAAAAAGCAATAGAAACACAATTTACCAGATTAATAACAATAACTTACTGGAAACCCCTAACATTTTCACAAAAAAACACGGTTAATGAGTTGTAATCTTTATGCTAAATAATGTTGACGCTGTTAACAAATTAATCTAGTTTTATGTAAGCGCTTACATAGTGTTTTACACAAAGCCTTAACCAAGCGCTAACAAAATGATGAATAAAGAACGTTACGAATTAATCGTAACCCGAATAAAAAATCAGAGAGTAGTAGCCTGAATTCGAAGTCGAGGGGAGACTTAGATGAAACCTAGAACATTTAGAAAAACCAGAATTGCCACTAGCTTGTCGGTAGTACTGAGCGCAAGTACCATGATGCCAGCATTTGCAGCAGATGAAGTTGTTGCCGATGAAAACATCGAAGTACTTAAGGTCACTGGTATCCGTGGTAGCTTAATTAAATCGATGGATTTAAAACGCAGCTCTAACGGTGTTGTTGATGCAATTAACGCAGAAGATATTGGTAAGTTCCCGGACAGTAACTTAGCAGAGTCTTTACAACGTATTACTGGTGTATCAATTGACAGACAAAACGGTGAAGGTAGCCGTGTTTCTGTGCGTGGTTTTGGCGCCGACCAAAACTTAGTGATGCTCAATGGCCGTCAAATGCCTGTGACAACCGGTTCTCGTTCATTTGATTTTGCCAACATTGCCTCAGAAGCCATTAGCGCTGTTGAAGTTGAAAAAACTAGCCAAGCTAAAAACTCAACTGGTGGTATTGGCGCAACAATCAATGTTCTAACTCATCGCCCTTTAAGTTCTCCTGGTTTAAAAGCCAGTTTCGGCGTGAAAGCCGTAGATGATACTTCAACTGATGAAGGCTCTATTACGCCTGAACTTTCTGGTATTTACTCAAATACCTTTGCTGATGGCAAATTTGGTATTTCAATTTCAGCCAGTTATCAAGAACGTGAAAGTGGTAACCAGCAAGCCCAAGTGGGTACCGGCTGGCGCAGTTTCCCTGGTATTGTTGACCAAGATTGGGGTGGCAGTAATGCTGAGTGGGGCGGCGTACCAAAAGATGATAATCAAATAAACCGACCTGGTGAAGGCGATGTTTACTCGGTACCACAAACAACTGTGTACCGTTTTGAAGAGCAACAACGCGCTCGTACCAACGGTCAGTTAGTATTGCAGTACGAACCAATCGATTCTCTTCGTGCTACGTTAGATTACACTTACATGCAAAACGATATCGATACTCAATCACATGATGTTTCGGCATGGTTTAACTTTGTTCCAACGCAAGAAAGTACTTGGTCTGATGGGCCAGTATCTTCACCACTGGTTTATTCTGAAATCTATCCTGATGGCGGCGCTGATTTATCTATGGCGGCGGGCGATTATGGCACCCGTGATGAAAGTGGTTCAATTGGCTTTAACTTAGAGTGGGATGCAACTGATAACTTATTCTTATCACTTGATTACCATAGCTCTGAAGCTGAGCGTTCACCGAACAATAAAAACGGTAGTAGTAGTAACTTAAGTACAGCAGCATTTATTCGTACTAGTGCGGCAACTGACTTTACTGGTGATGTGCCTGTGCTTGCTGTTGGTGGTGGTAATCAAGTTCGCCCAGAAGACATGCGCGTAACTGGTTCGGTATTTGGTAATGCTCGTAACAAGTCTGAAATCGAGCAACTACAAATTAATGGTACTTACATCTTTGAAGAAGCCGGTAGCATTGACTTTGGTATTGCAGCAACTGACGTAAACAACCATTCGCAATCTGTAAACGTACAACGTAATGACTGGGGCGGCGTTGGCGCTGAAGGTGACTTTGACCCAGCTTGGTTCCCAGCAGGCAGCGTGCAAGATAAATTTGACGGTTCACAAGGTGACTTCTCAGATTATCAAGGTTCAGCATCTATTGACCCACAAGATGTTATTTTCTTATGGGACTTTGAAGCTGTTCGTGCTCGCGCCGCTGAATTGTATGGTTCTACTGCTGTTGGTGATTGTGGCAATGGTTTCTGCCCATCAACAGATTATGCCAGCGATACCGACCGCTTTACACAAGAAGAGTCTCAATCAGCTTATATCCAATATAACTACGAAGGAGACATCGGTGACATGCCATTTGATGTGCATGTGGGTGTGCGTTACGAGCAAACAGATGTTGAATCTAAATCAGCAGTTTCATCTTACGATCAAGCGACTTGGATAGCTGAGACAGAAATTGCCCTACAAAGTACCACTACTGACAATCGTGTATTCCAAACTCAAAAAGGTGATTACGATTACTTCTTGCCAAGCTTTAACTTCAATATTGAAGTGGTAGAAGATGTCATGTTACGTGCGGCATACAGTGAAACAATTGGTCGCCCTGATTATACCTCGATTCAAGGTGGTACCACAGTTGGCACCCTTGCAAACCGCGGCGGTGGTAGCGGCTCTACAGGTAACCCAAGCTTATTACCGTTAGAGTCTGAAAATATCGATTTTTCTGCTGAATGGTACTACGCTGATGCAAGTTATGTTTCTGTAGGTTACTTCCGCAAAGATGTAACTAACTTTATTGATAATAGCCCTGTTAACTCAGATATTTACAGTATTCCAGACCCATCAAATGGGGTTTATGTTCAAGAAGCGATTGCTGCAGGTCAAGTGACAGCAATTGACCAGCGTCAGTGGATTTATGACACCTACGGTGCAACTGATCCAAACGTTACTCTAAACCCTGATAATGGCAATATTGAAATCACCGGTAACCCTGGTGACCCAAGTGTTAACTTTGTTATTAATACTCCAGCTAACAGCAGTCAAAGCTCTGTAATTGATGGTTGGGAATTTGCAGTTCAGCACTTCTTTGGTGAGTCAGGCTTTGGTTTACAAGCTAACTACACTTTAGTGAATGCGGGTGATGATTTTGATAATACTAACTTAGGCCGTCCAGATAGCGCCACTCGCGCTGCAGACGCTGGACAGAATGTATTAACCAACATCAGTGATACTGCCAACATTGTTGCTATGTATGAAGACTATGGTTTCTCAGCACGTTTAGCGTGGAACTGGCGTGATGAGTTCTTAAACTCTACCGGCAATGATACTGGTGCTAACCCCACTTATACTGAAGAATACTCACAACTTGATTTTAATATCGGTTATGACATTGCGGCAGTAGAAGGCTTAACCGTGTTCTTCGAAGGTCTTAATATTACCAACGAAAACACCCGTACCCATGGTCGTTCGTACACAGAAGTACTTAACTACACCCAAACTGGGGCACGTTATAGCTTAGGTGCGCGTTACACATTCTAATGTGTATGTAAATCTATCAAAAAGTAAGGTCGTTTGAGGTGACCCCATGGTCACCTCTTTTTTTAAGCTACATCCATTAGCAACAAGGACGTTGCACTTTTTTATCAAACTACTGAATACAGATTTCACTAACTATCCCTTGTAAGTGACTGAAAATTATTCGATGCTGTTTAAGTTAACAACTAAGCCTTAAAGATATTAATAAAAACAATAGGCCCTTTTATGGAACAAGCGATAAATCATATAGTCATTGTCGGTGGCGGCACTGCAGGTTGGATTACAGCAGGTATTCTGGCTGCTGAACATAATGCTGATAATGGCAAACTATCGCCCTCTCCCAAGCTCAACATTACCCTGATAGAATCCCCTGATGTTGCCACGATTGGCGTTGGCGAAGGCACTTGGCCTTCAATGCGCACCACCTTAAAAAAAATCGGTATCAGTGAAACAGAATTTTTAATCAGTTGCGATGCCACCTTCAAGCAAGGTTCACGGTTTATTAATTGGACCCATTCGCTGACTGAAAACCACAGCAATAACCCAAACAATAGTCCAAGCAATAGTCCAAGCAATAAAAGCAGCGATCATTATCTACACCCGTTTAGCCTGCCGATGGGCACTAACGAAATTGATTTATGCCCCTATTGGTTACCCCACCGTGACCAAGTCAGCTTTGCTGATGCTGTCGGTCAGCAAAACCAACTGAGTCAGCTATTTTTAGCGCCTAAGCAAATAACCACTGCTGAGTATCAATTTCAAAATAATTACGGTTACCATTTAAACGCCGGTAAATTTAGTCAACTGCTACAAAAGCATTGCACTGAAAAACTCGGCGTCAGCCATATACGCGATCACGTCACGGCTATTCATAAAAAAGACAACGGCGACATTGGCTATTTAGCCACTAAACACTCAGGTGAAATTGCAGCTGACTTATTTGTTGATTGCACTGGGGTGAAATCATTACTTTTGGGCGAGCAACTTGAAGTGCCATTCATTTGCCAAAAGGCAGTGTTATTTAATGACTCAGCCCTAGCGGTACAAGTCCCCTACCCTGAGCCTGAAACAGATATCGCTTCATGTACCCATTCAACCGCGCAAACTAATGGCTGGATTTGGGATATCGGCTTACCCACACGCCGCGGTGTTGGACATGTGTACTCGTCGAGTCATACAACGCAAGCTGAGGCGGAGCAACAACTGATCGATTATCTAAAACCGACCGCGGGGTTAGATGTTGATAATCTCAACATTAGAGCGCTTTCCATCGCCCCAGGTCATAGGCAGGTGTGCTGGAAAAACAACTGTATGGCTATTGGTATGGCTTCAGGCTTTATTGAGCCCTTAGAGGCATCGGCATTAGCCTTAGTTGAATGGAGCGCTAATACCCTTGCGCAGCAACTCCCTGCTAACCGTCAGGTGATGGATATTGTATCGGCTAGAGTGAATAAGCGTTTTCAGCAACATTGGCAACAAATTATCGAGTTTTTGAAATTGCATTATGTGCTGAGTAAACGCAGTGACAGTGACTATTGGCATGATCATCGTGAATCATCCACCATTCCTGATAGCTTGCAAGAGCAGTTACAACTATGGCAGACCCAGCCTCCAAGCCGTCATGACATTCAACATACTGATGTGCTGTTTCCGGCTGCGAGCTTTCAATTTGTGCTTTACGGAATGGGCTTTGAAACACAAATGCCAAACCAATTAAAACCTTCTTTACAAAATAGAGCTCAGCAATTATTTGCCGACAATATCAAACGTACCCAAGGTTTAAAGCAAGTATTACCGAGTAATCGAGAATTACTTAATAAAATCCAACAATATGGGTTATCTCGTATTTAGCACCCAACCCATTGATAAATTATAACGACAACATAAACAGCAATGACTGTACTTGATTAGGATGTCAGCATGAACAAACCAGTATTACTCAATAGCGTCGACCACAAAGATTTGAAAATCATCACTGAGCGCTCAGCAAAGTACGGTGATAATTTATGGTACACGGTAACTTTCCCGTTAGAATTTCGCAGTGTGCAGGCTAATTATCCGATCTTTTTTCAAAAAGACAGCCAAACGGGTCAATTCTATTCGGTGGCGTTATTTGGCTTCCAACACAAAGAAAACCTGTACTTACAAGATGGTAAATGGAATGCATCATATATCCCACTAACCGTGCGTCGTCAGCCATTTCTAATTGGTCAACAAAAAGTGACTGAAGATGGCGTTGAGCAGGTGCAACGAGTGATCCACCTCGACCCTAACCACCCTCGGATCAATGAAACTGAAGGCGAAGCCTTATTTTTCCCTTATGGTGGTAATACCCCCTATTTAGATGAAGTAGGCGATATGCTTGAGGCGATTCACCATGGTTTAAGTGACAGTAAACAGTTCATCGATACCTTAATCAAATTAGAATTACTGGAGTCTTTCACCCTAGATGTGCAATTAGATAATGGTGAAAAACATCAAATGATTGGTTTTTATACCATTAATGAAGACACCTTAGCGGGGTTATCAGCAGAAGTGCTTGGCGAGTTGCATCAACATGGCTATCTCAATGCCATCTATATGGCGCTGGCATCACAATCTAATATCAGACAATTACTTAATTTCAAAAATGCCCAAAACAGCTAAATCTCATTAAATTGAATTTACAACAAAAATTAAGTTCTTGATAGGATGTAAGGTAATGAGCATGGCACTAAATCAGACAGCAAAGCAGACGGTAAAAGTCATAGATGATTGTCCATTAGAAGATATTCAAGCTGTGATTGAGGCAATGAATATTGAAAACACCGTTCAGCCCGTTATCTTTAAAGGTGCTTGCCGCAATTGGCCGCTGGTTCAGGCAGGTTTAGATTCTGCTAAATCAGCCGCTGACTACCTGTTGTCTTTTTATCAAGAAACGCCGGTTACTGCCTATTATGTTGCGCCTGAACATAAAGGCAGAGTTTTTTATAATGAGCAGGTCAATGGCTTTAATTACCAAGCCAGCCAACTCAACTTAAGACAAGTGATTGATAAGTTATTTGCCCACCAAGATGATCAATTGCCGCCAAGTATTTATATGGGCTCCACCGAGATAAACCATTTTTTGCCCGGACTTGCGGCTGAAAATAGCGTTAATATCGACCCCATAAAACCACTCACCAGTGTCTGGCTTGGTAATCAATCTCGCATCGCTGCCCACTTTGATTTTCCACAAAACCTCGCTTGTAATGTTGTCGGAAAACGCACCTTTACTCTTTTCCCACCTGAACAGGTGGCCAATTTATATATTGGCCCGATGGAGTTTGCCCCCGGCGGGCAAGAAATTAGCATGGTGGACTTCGATAATCCTGACTTTGAGCGTTTCCCTAAATTTACCCACGCATTAGCGGCCTCACAAACCGCTGAATTAGAAGCTGGTGACGTACTCTATGTTCCAAGTATGTGGTGGCACCATGTGGCGGGTAATCAAGCCTTTAATGTGCTTATTACCCACTGGTGGCGTGACAGTCCAGGTTATTTAGGTAGACCCAATAATGCCCTAGCCTTGGCGATGCTGAGTTTACGCTCATTACCAAAAGCGCAGCGCCAAGCATGGAAAGCCATGTTTGAGCATTATGTTTTTGACCATGATGACGACGATGTAGCGCACATCCCTAAAGAGGCTCAAGGGATGCAAACCAAACCGCTAGATGAGCTCAATGCACGTAAATTAAGAGCTGATTTAATCAATAAATTAAAACGCTAACCGCTTTTGCCAAGCAACTTATTTTAGCAAATACGTCTTTAATATCATGACATTACAAGCAAATACAGTTTAAGGAATGCCAATGAACATACCAAATAAACCCATTAAAAAGGTCGTCATCGCCGGTGGCGGCACCGCAGGTTGGATGACAGCTGCGGCATTAACTAAGTTATTAGGTAAAAACCTTGAAGTAGTATTAGTTGAGTCTGATGAAATCGGTACTGTGGGTGTCGGTGAAGCAACCATCCCAACACTGCATATTTTTCATCGCTTATTAGGCATTAAAGAACAAGATGTCATGGCGGCCACCAATGCTACCTTTAAACTGGGCATTTCTTTTGAAAACTGGCATGACGTCGGCAAAGATTATATTCACTCATTTGGTTTTTTAGGCAAAGATTGCTGGGCTTGTGGCTTTCAACATTTTTGGCTTAAGGGTCAGCAACGTGGGCTAGTCAGTGAAATTGGTGATTATTGCACCGAACATTTGGCCGCCCGCGAAGGTCGATTTGCCGTGTTACCTAATCAAGATTACAACCATGCCTATCATATGGATGCCAGCTTATACGCCAAGTTCTTGCGGGTTATTGCAGAGCAGCACGGTATTAAGCGTATTGAAGGCAAAATATCAGCGGTACAGCAGCACCATGATAATGGCCATATCAGCGCGTTAACACTGATGTCAGGTGAAGTGATTGAAGGTGACTTATTTATTGATTGTACCGGCTTTAAGGCCTTATTAATCGAGCAAACCCTTAATGCAGGTTTTGATGACTGGAGCCATTGGTTACCTTGTGATAGCGCCATTGCGGTGCAAACAAAAACCACCAGCAAGCCCATTCCCTATACTCGTTCAATTGCCCGAGAATCCGGCTGGCAGTGGCGCATCCCGCTACAAAGCCGCACTGGCAACGGTATTGTGTTTTGCAGTAAATACATCAGTGATGATGAAGCTAAAGCCACCTTAATGGAAAACATTGAAGGTGAACCATTAACTGAACCACGAGTGATAAAGTTCCGCACCGGTAGTCGCCGTAAAACCTGGGATAAAAACTGTGTCGCTATTGGTCTTTCTTCTGGCTTTTTAGAGCCTCTAGAGTCCACCAGCATTCATTTAATTCAGCGCGGTATTGTACGTTTACTGCAAATGTTCCCTTCACAAGGCATTGTTGAAGAAGATATCAATGAGTTTAACCAACAGACTCGCACAGAAACCGAGAATATTCGTGACTTCATTATCTTGCATTATAAAGTCACTGACAGAGTCGATACACGTTTTTGGCGTCATTGTAAGAGCATGGACGTACCTGCCTCATTGCAACATCGTATCGATATGTTTGATGCTTCAGGTAAAGTCTACAAACACGGTAATGAGTTATTTGGTGAAAGCTCTTGGATACAAGTAATGATGGGCCAAGGTCTAGCGCCGAAACAATATCACCCGATTGTGGATATGATGGAAGATGCAGAACTTGAAAGCTTCTTAGGCAATATCAAAGCAAAAGTGAAACACAAAGTGGCTAATTTGCCTGATCATTATGAGTTTGTGCAGCATTACTGCAAATCAAAAATGCTTTAACTCATTCTAATCGCTTGATAGGTATAGATAACGGATCCGCATATTATGGTCGATGTAACATCAGCAGCACCTAAGTCAGATAAACATATGCCAGATAAACATATGCCAGATAAACATAAGCCGGCTGGCAGCAATAACTTAAATGCTATGGTGCTGGTCAAAAAGCCCATCAAGCCACAAGTGGTTTATATCGGTGAGTTAAAAACACCGGTGATTGTGATTGATGACTTTACTGCTGATGTATCTGAGCTTCAGGCCTGTGCTCGCCAAATTGATTTCAATCTCGATATGGGGTCTTACTACCCTGGTGTGCGGGCAAAATTACCTAAAGACTATGTTATTGAAGTGCTTAATCATATATTCCAGCTAATTTATGATGTGTACAAGGTGCCAACCAATTTACGAATTAAGCCTCAAGCGACCTATTTTTCGTTAATTAACCGTCAGCCAGAAAGCTTAACCACCTTGCAGCGGATCCCCCACTTTGATACCCCTGCGCCCTACTATTTTGCCATTTTACAATATTTGAACGACCAGCCCCACGGCGCCACGGCGTTTTTTAAACATAAACCCAGTGGTTTTGAACGTATTACTCAACAAAACATGCAGCAATATTTTAATGCTGCCGAGCCCTATTTACAGCAAATAGCCCCTAAACCTGCCAAGTATTTTGTTGAAAGTAACGCCTATTATCAGCAACATCATCAAATTGAATACAAGCAACACCGTTTGGTGATTTACCCCGGTAACCTATTACACTCGACCTTGGTAAACCTTGATACTGACATTGACAGTAATCCTGATACTGGTCGGCTAACCGCCAATATTTTTATCAATATTGAATAATATCTACAGTAATTATCCGCCAAGTCAGTGATTGAACAAGCCGTATGCCTTAATACCTAACAAACTAACATTGTACAAACGAGTACATGACTAAAACATTAATAGCAAAAGCCAATCCAGCAAGGAGCCTGTGATGACACTGAAAACACCAACAGCTATGAAAGGGCTTACAAAAAAGGTTCAGCTAGCGTTAACACTTACTGCGGCTGCAACAAGCCTTATCAGTGTTTCAACAAATGTTGTTGCATCTTCGGTGAATGCCTCATCACAGTCTCAAGCTTCATCACAAACTCATGCCTTATCGGTTTTATCAATAAGTGAACAACAACGCTTACAACATCGTTTGTCCAATGTAGAAGCTGAAATTGAGCGCCTTTTACCGCAGCTTACTTTAGAAGAAAAAGTTTCACTGGTGCACGCTGGCGGTAAATTTCATATCCCTGCTATTGAGCGATTAAATATTCATGAAATGTGGATGTCAGATGGCCCCCATGGCGTCCGTTATGAAATTGACCGAAACTCATGGGCGCCTGCTGGCTGGACCAATGACTACTCCACTTACTTGCCGCCATTAACCGCTGTTGCAGCAAGTTGGGACCCGCACATGGCAAGCTTACACGGCAATGTTTTAGGCGCCGAAGCCCGTCATCGCAACAAAGATTTAATCCTCGGCCCTGGGGTTAATTTAGCCCGTTTACCTTTGTATGGGCGTAACTTTGAATACATGGGTGAAGACCCCTTTTTGGCAGCCGCACTAGTAGTGCCGACAATTAAAGCCATTCAAGCCAATGATATAGGCGCCACTGCCAAGCATTATGCCCTTAACACGCAAGAGTTAAACCGCACAGGCGTTAACGCCATACCCGATGAGCGTACCTTACGAGAAGTGTATTTACCGGCATTTGAAGCCGCAGTAAAGCTCGCTAATGTGCACGCGATTATGGGCGCTTATAATGAATTTCGTGGTACTAATGCTAATCAAAGTAAGCATCTCATTAAAACCATTTTAAAAGGTGAATGGGGCTACGAAGGCGTGCTTCTCACAGATTGGAATGTTGATATCAATACCTATGACGCCGCCATGAATGGCCTTGATATCGAAATGGGTACTGACGTAGCCAGTTACGATGATTACTTTTTAGCAAAGCCACTATTAGAGATGATCAAAGCGGGCAAAGTGCCTGAAGCGGAATTAGACGATAAGGTTCGCCGTATTCTAAGAGTTCAGCTCAGTATCGGTATGATGGATAAACAACGTTTATCAGGCGAGCGCAATACCCAGGCCCATCGTGATGATGCAAGAACCATAGCAACCAACGGTGTGGTACTGTTAAAAAATGATAATCGCGTATTGCCACTGGATAGCAACAAGGTAACAAACATTCTGGTTTTAGGCCCTAATGCCGATAAGCGTCATGGTTTCGGTGGCGGCTCATCAGAAGTCAAAGCCCTATATGAAATAAGCCCACTTGATGGTCTTAAAGCTAAGTTTGAGCAAGCAGGAAGCAAGGTAAAGATTGAACATATGCGCCCTGCCAGTAGTCAATTTATGCCCATTCCCAATGATTACCTCACCACACGACATTGGACTGGCACGCCGTCATGGCAGATTAATTACTTTACCGATACCAAGATGGAGCAATTAAGCAGTGAATCATGGATTGCAGACCCACAGTTTGATTCCAAGGGCAAAGCGCAAATCATCGAAATCAAAGCTAACATTAAGCCAATGGAAACGGGCAACCATACCTTAAAGATTAAAGGTAGCGGCACAGTATCGTTAACCATTAATGATAACCGCTTAGTCAGCAGTACTCAGGTCACTGATGCAAAAGTGTTAAGCCAAGATATCAAGCTAACCGCAGATGAAACCTATGCATTTAGCCTAACTTATCAAGGTGATGAAACCGTCACTTTAGGCTGGGAAACACCTAACAACTTATATAACACAGAAAAAGAATATCTCGCCGCAGCGAAAAACGCTGATGCAGTAGTTTATTTTGGTGGTTTGAGCCATGCTGATGATCGTGAATCTATTGATCGCCCTGATATGAAGTTGCCAGGTCAACAAGATGAAATTATCGCTAAGCTATTAACAGCTAACCCAAATACCGTGGTATTTATGATTGGAGGCTCAGCGGTAGAAATGCCATGGGCAGATGATGCCAATGCTGTGTTATGGGGCTGGTATGGCGGTATGGAAGCTGGACATGCTTACGCTGACATCCTATTTGGTGATGAAAACCCCAGCGGAAAGATGCCGATAACATTACCGAAAAAACTCGCTGATACCGCGCCAATTGCCCTAAATGATTATAACGAAAAGGAATCACGTTATAGCGAAGGTGTATTTATTGGTTATCGCTGGTTCGAGCAACAAAATATCACCCCACAATTTCCTTTTGGCCACGGTCTATCCTATAGCGATTTCACCTACTCAGACATTCAACTTTCAACTGATAATATCAAAGCTGATGACACGATTACTGTTACTGCAACAATAACCAATAGCAGTAACATCGCTGGCGCTGAAGTGACTCAGTTATATTTGCATGATCTTAACGCCAGTGTCCCGCGACCTGCCAAAGAGTTAAAAGGCTTTAGTAAAGTGTGGTTAAAAGCCGGTGAAAGCAAACAAGTGAGTTTCAACTTAACCACACGAGACTTATCTTTTTGGGATATAAAAACCAATGATTGGCTCGCTGAAACCGGTGAGTTTGAAGTGATGATTGGCGCGTCTGTCGCTGATATAAAGTTGCGTAAAAAGTTTACCTACACGCAGTAGCAAGCTGAATTAAATAACGACAACTGATAGATATAAAGGGTGAGCAAATAGTTATATATAGTAACTTAAAG
>NZ_MCTV01000022.1:0-78094 GCF_002874545.1 Shewanella sp. 10N.286.52.C2 | reverse complement strand
GCCCAGTATCGACCACCATTTTCTTCGATTTATCCTCTTCAAGTCATAATATTTTACTCTCAATGAACACTCATTCATCAGTTATAAATTTATTTAATATTTCTTGTGTTTTCTTAGCTTAACCGCTGCAGATAAAGTAACTCTTGCCGCTTAATGACATAAAAAACGCCCAGTTTCGATAGAAGTCAAAAGTGAGCGTCATAAAAGTGTGTTATTTATTGTGGAATGTTAATCAACGCCTAAAAAGCCGCCAGTTTGATGGGACCAAAGTTGGGCATAAATACCCTCAGACTTGATCAACTCTTGGTGAGTTCCTTGCTCAACGATCTGGCCTTTATCAATGACAATTAGTCTGTCCATAGCCGCGATGGTTGATAGTCGGTGAGCAATGGCAATCACGGTTTTACCTTCCATTAATTCATATAAACTTTCCTGAATTGCCGCCTCAACTTCGGAATCTAATGCTGAAGTGGCTTCATCTAGTAGTAAAATCGGGGCATTTTTCAATAATACTCGGGCAATTGCAATACGTTGGCGTTGACCGCCAGAGAGTTTTACCCCACGTTCACCCACTTGTGCATCTAAGCCTGTATTACCAAAGGGATCTGATAAATCATCAATAAACTCGGCTGCTTGAGCCTGCGCAATGGCTGCTTGAAGCTGTTGCTCCGAAGCATTAGGATCGCCATAGAGGATGTTTTCTCGAATTGAGCGATGCAGTAGTGAGGTATCTTGAGTTACCATGCCGATTTTAGCCCGCAGCGAATCTTGGGTAACATCGGTAATCGGTTGATCGTCAATACTCACTTGACCTTTTTCAACATCGTGAAAGCGCATTAGCAAGTTAACGAGCGTTGATTTACCAGCGCCAGAACGACCTACTAAACCGACCTTTTCACCGGCTTTAATGTTTAAATTCAGATTGCTAATCACCCCTGATTTTTCGCCGTAATGAAAACTAACATCGTTAAAGTCAATTTTACCTTTGCTAACAACAATATCTTTAGCGCCAGGTTTATCCTCAATTTCAATGGGTTTTGATAAGGTATTCATCCCATCAGTGACAGTACCGATATTTTCAAACAGTGAGCTTATTTCCCACATGATCCATTGAGACATGCCGTTTAAACGCAGTGCTAAGCTAACAGCAATAGCAATCGCACCCACAGTAATCGCATTATCTGCCCAAAGCCAAATTGAAACCGCCGCAATGGTAAATGCTAAAAGGTAATTTATGATCTGCACTAAAACGTTAATGATGGTCACAAGGCGCATTTGGCCGTAGACGGTTTTAAGAAAGCCCATCATGCTGTCTTGGGCGTATTCAGCCTCTTGCTTGGTATGAGAAAACAGCTTCACGGTGGAAATATTGGTATAACTATCAACGATCCTGCCAGTCATGGTCGAGCGGGCATCTGCTTGCTTGGCTGAAATGGCTTTTAGCTTTGGCACTAACTTCCACTGAATAGCAATATACGCAAATAGCCACACCAGCATTGGCAGCATTAAGCGCACGTCAGCACTGGCGATCATCACCAGCATTGAAGTGAAATAGATGATGATATACATCAATACATCTAACAGTTTCATGACGGTTTCACGCACTGCTAATGAGGTTTGCATTACTTTAGTGGCAATGCGGCCGGCAAAGTCATCCTGATAAAATGAAACGCTTTGTTTTAGTAAGTATCGATGTGCTTGCCACCTGATGGCCATAGGGTAATTACCCAGCAAGGTTTGATGTACGATAGCCGCATGCAAAGCCACTAATAACGGAATAATCACCAGTACTACCACAGACATCAATATTAAGGTGCTACCTTCATCTTGCATTAAGGTCTGTGGGTTTTTAGTGACTAACCAGTCAACTAATTTGCCCATAAAGCCAAATAATGACACTTCTAAAATCGCCAAAGTCGCTGTCAAAATTGACATGATGATTAAGTGTTTTTCAAAACCGCGGGTGTAATGACGGCAAAAGGCATAAACGCCTTTTGGGGCTTGGCTGGGTTCTTCTGAAGGTAATGGGTTGGTAAGGGATTCAAAGAATTTAAACATCTATTTCTCAATATTTGAAACGGGAACAGCAATATATACAGAGGATACCTTAACTTGGTGCTGACTTGTTAGCTAAGTGTTAGTTAGATTGTTTCGATACTTGTAGGCTAGCATTAAATGGGGTCAGTGGTTGAGTTCCGTTTTCCGCTAGTGACTAGCGTCATTATTCGCTAAAGTGACGCTAATAATCTTCAAGCTGCTATTAACCAGCTTACATAAACGGGTAACGATAACATGTCTCCTAAAGCAGTGCTAAACAGCGAGAAGTCTTTAGCACCTATAGCCAGCAGTCAGGCGTGCAGTTTAGCTGCTAATGTTTGCCGTCAAGCAAGGCTAAGCCGTGATGCGCGTTTTGATGGGCATTTTTTTACTGGGGTTTTAACCACAGGGATTTATTGCCGCTCAATTTGCCCTGCGACGGCACCTAAAGAGCAAAACGTGCGTTACTTTGACTCTGCGATTAAAGCTGCTCAGGCGGGGCTTAGGCCTTGTTTACGTTGCCGCCCTGATAGTGCGCCACAATCCAATGCATGGAAGGGCACTCAAACCAGTTTGCAGCGAGCGATAGCCCTGATTGATGGCGGTTGTTTAAGTGGCGAACAGGGTCAAACACTTGCATCATTATCACAACGGCTGGGTATTAGTAGCCGCTATTTAAGCCAACTCTTTAATAAGCAGCTAGGCACCTCGCCAAAAAAATATGCTATTTATCGACAACTGATGTTTGCTAAACAGCTGTTACATCAAACCAGCTTGCCAATAACGGACGTGGCATTAGCTGCAGGTTTTAATAGTATCAGACGCTTTAATGAAGTTTTTAAGGAGCAGTTGCAATTGACCCCATCCCAATTAAGGCGTGATAGCGCCAAGGCAAATGTTGCTACCAAAGCTGACGGTATTAGCCTGTTATTAGATTACCGCCCGCCGTTTAATTGGTCGAAACAGTGGTCGTTTTACCAGTTAAGAAGCGTTGAAAACATGGAGTGGCTTGATGAGGCATCAAAGGCTTATGGCCGCAGTTTTTGTTTAAATGTTAATCATCGGCAGGTTAGCGGCACCATTGATGTATTACCGCTAAAAGATAAACACCAATTGTCACTTACGGTGAAATTTGAACGTGCTGACGACTTAGACTATTTACATCATGTGGTGCTGTTTGTGCGTAAGTTATTGGATTTAGATGCGGATATGGCGGTTATCCATCAATCATTTAAGTCACTTGTCGACATGGGGTTAACCCCTACAGAGGGTTTACGGATCCCTGCCACTGCCTCGGTGTTTGAAGCCGGATGCCGGGCAGTATTAGGTCAGCAAGTGAGTGTGGTACAGGCAAGTAAGCTACTGAATATCTTGGTGAGGAGTTATGGTAAAAAGCTCGTAATTTCAGATCGTGAGCTTATCTTATTTCCAACCCCGCAAGCGATAGCAGCGGCAAGTTTAACTGAATTTAACATGCCAGCATCACGCAAAGCCGCGCTTAATTTGTTAGGTCAGTTTGTCGCTGAGCACCCAGACGCAAGCCCTGATGATTGGCTCAGCGTTAAAGGTATTGGCCCATGGACTATTGCCTATGCCAAAATGCGCGGTCAAGGCGATCCGGATATCTTTTTAAGTGGCGATTTAGTGATAAAAAACCGCTTGAAAGTTCTGCGCTGCCAGCATGGGAAGGTTGATGGGCAGACAGAAGCGCTTACCGGTAAAGCCTATCGACAATTTTGCGACAAGATTGCCAAGGATGTCAGCCCATGGGGCAGCTATGTCACTTTTCAATTATGGAATAGTAATGAAAGTTAATAATCAACCGCCGATTTACCTGCAAATTGAGCTAAGCCCTGTGGGTTACTTGAAGCTGCGAGCCTCAGAATTAGGCCTTACCCATTTGCAAGTGGTCAGTGAGGCTGACGCTGTCGATAGTGGCGATATTATCGATGCAAGTGCTGACTCAATTGAGCAAGCTCAAAAACATGTGCAGCAAGCCATCACAGAACTTAATGAATATTTTGCCGGTAAGCGCAGTGAATTTGACGTCACGCTTGCAGCCACTGGTACTGTGTTTCAGCATGAGGTTTGGCAAGCGCTGCGAGAGCTGCCGTTTGGGCAGGTATGCAGTTATGGCGATATCGCCAATAAAATTAATCGACCTAAAGCAGTTAGGGCGGTGGGCGCTGCCAATGGTGCTAATCCCATAGCGATAATCGTGCCGTGTCATCGAGTGATTGGTAAAAATGGTACCTTAACCGGTTATGCCTATGGCCTTAAAATGAAACAAGCTTTGTTGTCATTAGAATCAGCTGATTAATCGAATGCGGCTTGTTTCATCATCTATGAGCAGTAATTCATCATTGCTTGATCTATTTCGCTAACTTAAGCGGCATAAATACGCTAAAATAGCTGGCTATACCTTATTTTGAGCACTTGAAATTAATGACCTCTGCTACTGATCGCAAAGATGATACCCAAACGAGCCTAAATGCTGACACCCTTTTAGCGACGCAATCTGAAACTAATACCGTTAGTTTCACCGAAATGGGCTTAATCTCGCCATTATTAGCGCGGTTAACTGAACTTGAGTACCTCACTCCAACGCCGATCCAAGCGCAGGCCATTCCTCACGTATTAGCGGGTAAAGATTTACTGGCTGGTGCTAATACTGGCTCTGGTAAAACCGCAGCATTCGCTTTACCGATTTTGCAGCAGTTAAGTCAGTCTGCTGGGGCGTCAAAAAATAAAGGTAACTTTGTTTCAGCGTTGATTTTAGTGCCGACCCGCGAGCTTGCAAAGCAAGTCGCCGATAGCGTTAAATCCTATGCGGTGCATTTTAATGGCGCCATTAAAACCGTTGCCGTGTTTGGCGGCGTGTCAGTGAATACTCAAATGCTGGCCCTTCGCGGCGGCGCAGATGTACTTGTGGCAACTCCTGGGCGATTATTAGATTTAATCTCAAGTAACGCCATTAAGCTTGATAAGGTAAAAACCTTAGTGCTTGATGAAGCCGATCGTATGTTAAGCCTTGGTTTTACTGACGAGCTGGCTTCAATATTAAAATTAATGCCTGAGAAAAAGCAAAAACTGTTGTTTTCAGCAACTTTCCCAGAGGAAGTTCGCACCCTTACGGCGAGTTTACTGGTTGAGCCAGTAGACATTCAGTTGCAAAGCGCCGAAGAAAGCACCTTAGTGCAACGGGCATTTACCGTAAACCGTGAAAGTAAAACCGCATTATTAGCCCATTTGATCAAAGAGCATAAATGGCGCCAAGCATTGATTTTCGTTAATGCTAAAAATAGCTGTAAGCACTTGGCTGAAAAACTATCAAAACGGGGTATTAGCGCTGAAGTTTTCCATGGCGACAAAGCCCAAGGCGCCCGTAATCGTGTGCTAGATGGATTTAAGTCAGGTGAGATTGAGGTATTAATTGCCACCGATATCGCCGCACGTGGTTTAGACATTGATAAGCTCCCAGTGGTTATCAATTTCGATTTACCAAGAAGTCCTGCTGATTACATGCATCGTATTGGCAGAAGTGGTCGTGCCGGTGAAGTTGGTTTAGCGATATCATTATTAGCCCATGCGGATTACCATCATTTTAAAGTGATTGAGAAAAAAAATGCCCTGCGTTTAGAGCGTGAGCAAGTTGCTGGCTTTGAAGCCGATGAGCAAATGCCTGATGACTTGTTAGAGCTTGATAAGCCAATGGCAAAACCTGAAGGCACAGGTAAGAAAAAGCGTAAAAAGAAAGCCGAAGTCAATGTCGATTTTTGGGCTCATATTAAAAAACCTGAACAAGACTAATTCAGCCTTAGTCCCGAGTGAACGCCCCATTTCATAGTTAACAAGAGTATTAACGTTTTTATGAAGCAGTTATTTTGGTTAGTAGAGGGGGTCATTGCAGGTCGCAGTGGCCCTAATAAACACCCTTGGGATTTAGCGGAATTAAAAGCGGCAGGTATTGGCGCTATTTTATCGGTCAATGATGGTGACGAGGTCGCAGCTGCCGCAATAGAAGCGTTAGGGCTAAAATATTGCTGCACTCCTTTTTCAAGTAATATTCCACCGCAAGAGGGGGATGAGGCTATTTGCGTTGCGCAAATGCCAACAGCGTTGGCCTTTATCAGAGAGTGTGAAGCGCAAAATATTGCGGTACTTATCCATTGCCGCTCCGGTAAAGACCGCACGGGCATCATGATGGCGTATTACTTAATGGATAATGGCGCAGCGCCAGTCCATGCTGTGAGTCAAGTGCGCAGTGTAAGAGACATTGCTTTTAGCGCTGAAGGTTGGGATCAATTTGTATTTGATGTCTTGTATGCGCTGCAAGATTAAACCATAGTTATACAGCGCATCTGTGACGGCTTATGATAGCGGTCATGTTAGCAATACGCTTAAACCATAGTGTAAAAGGCTGCCTGATAATAGAGCCCCAGTAAAACCTGAGTCAAATTGAAAGGAAGCCATCAATGCCCAAAAACAATTCTGTCATATTCGTTTGTTGTGTATTGTGTTTAACTCTCATTGGCTGCGCCAATCGCGCTGAATTCAAGCCTCTTTCTCAGCAGTATAAACTCGCGCCTGTCACTGACTCTCCTTTAGCACAATACATTCAATCTCAACTGCAGCAGTCCTCACCTCAGTACTCTTCACTTCAGTACTCTCAAACTAGCAGCCAAAGCAATGATGATACTCAAGCAGAGTTAAGTTTAACGGGAGTTAACCCCCTTAGTGATGGCATTGATGCTTTTATTGCTCGTTTAGCCATGATTGAAGCAGCCACTGAAAGCATCGACTTGCAATACTACATTTATCGCAATGATGAAACCGGGAAAATCCTCAGTTTATTTCTCTATAAAGCCGCTCAGCGCGGGGTGCGAGTTAGGGTGTTGCTGGATGATTTAACCACAGCAAATGGCGACGATGGCTTAATGGCCATTGCAACTCACCCTAATATTTCAGTGCGTTTGTTTAATCCATCCTATGAACGTCAGTATCGTGGACTGGCATTTTTATGGAACTTTAGCCGCCTCAATCATCGTATGCATAACAAATCACTGACCATTGATAATTTAGTGACAGTGGTTGGGGGGAGAAATATTGGCGCTGAATACTTTTCAGCAGATGAGAATGTCGATTTTGGTGATTTTGATTTACTGGCCATTGGCGACGCTGTTGATAAGGTATCAACCCAATTTGATACTTATTGGAACTCGGCCCAAGTTAATAGCATTGAGCAATTGGTAAAGGCCGCTGAGCCATATCAAGGCAATAATACAAATCCTGAGCAAGATAACGTGCTAGCGAAACTGGATGCCAGAGCAAGCATTCTTGAGAAGAGCTTAATGACCGATGAATATGTTACTCGTTTAGAAAAAAATACCTTATTAGATCGCCTGCAAAATCAAGGGTTACAGTGGTATTGGGGCGAAGCCCAAGTGGTGTATGATCCGCCAAATAAACTTGAAAGAAACCCTAATGACAGCATTTTATTAGATGACTTAAGTTATTTTTTTGAGCAAGCGCAGCATCAATTACTGATTGTCTCGCCTTACTTTGTCCCAGGCGATGCGGCAACCCATGCATTAATCAATGAAGTAAAACGGGGTAAAGAGGTCACCATAGTGACTAACAGTTTAGCTGCAACGGATGTATTAGCGGTTCATGCAGGGTATCAGCAGTACCGCCAAAAACTCATTGAAGGCGGGGTTAAGATTTATGAAGTAAAAGGCAATGCCAAGGGCCAAAAATCTAAAAAAACCAGTTGGAAAGGTAGCAGTCGCACGAGTTTACATGCCAAAACCTTTATTATTGATGAGCAAACACTCTTTGTTGGTTCGTTTAATTTTGATCCCCGCTCAGCACTGATCAACACCGAAATGGGCTTAATTATTGATAATGAGATGCTGGCTAAAAAGATCCTTGCAGGGCTTGCGCTGTCAGCAAATGATAAAGCTTATGAAGTGGTGTTAAAAAATGGCGAGCTGGTGTGGCTTGACCATCAGCATCATAAAATTATTTATGCAGAGCCCGGTGCTGGCTTTTGGCGTAAGTTTTTAGCTGATTTTTTAGCATTGTTGCCAATAGAGTCCCAGCTGTAGTTTTCTAATTGATAAAGCAAATTAGCGACTTAACCCCCGAAATTCAGATTTGAATTTGATATGACGAAAAGGCTGTGGTTAACTTTAAATAATCAGTTTTAATCGGCAATATTATGAAAAGTAAAGCAAGCCAGTCACAAGGATTGTTACTGTTTCACCTTTCCCATACTCAGCAGTTTGCTTTGGGCACCTTAAAAGTTCGCGAAATTGTCCCGTACACGCGTTTGTCGGTTATTCCGAAATCCCATCCGTCAATATTAGGTGCAGCAACCATACGCAGTAAAACCATTGCGGTGATTGATATGGCTGCATCGATTGGTTTTAAGCCGATAGATCCAAGCGACTATGATAAATGCAATATTATCATCACTGATTGCCAGCGAATGGTGATAGGCTTTTTGGTTAGAGGAATTGACAAAATAATTGAGTGTAACTGGCGAGATATTGAGGCGCCGGCAGCGAACTTAGGCCATCAGGTTTTTCTTACTGGGGTTGCTCGCCTTGATGGCAAATTAGTGCAATTGTTGGATGTCGAGTTATTAATGGCAAAATTATTCCCCTATGATCCCGACGCTAATCGAGCTATTTTGACAGATATTCAACGAGAGAAATTAAAGCCACTGAATATCTTATTAGTGGATGATTCTAAAGTCGCTCGAAAGCAACTTTCAGATGCACTCGATTCTATCAATATCCCTTATTCTGTCACCGCAGATGGCCATGATGCACTACAGATCATGCAGCGGGCTGCAGATAACCAAAAACCTATAGATTTGTTAGTGAGTGATATTGAAATGCCAGGACTTGATGGTTATGAGCTTGCATTTGAAGTCAAAAATAACCCGCAACTTGCCAATGCCTATATTATTTTACATACCTCTTTATCCAGTGAAATTAGTGTCAGCCAGGCTAAACAAGTTGGCGCCGATGAAGCGTTAACAAAATTTGATGCCCATGAATTAATTGATGCTATTCTCCGAGGGGCAAAATAACAATTTTCATCTAATACAATAATTTGCCAATAATGAAACGCGCTAAATTTCATCACATGTTGGCTAAATGTGGTTTGTTTGGGAATGTACGGTAATATTAGTGCATCATTTTGCAGCGAAACTAGACTTTAGCCATCCCATCCGATATATACCTATCAGAGCTTATTAAAATCCCGTTATTCGATTTTTAAAAAGTCACAAATATTAGAGCTTAATAAAAGCCATAAATATAAAAATATAGGTCAAGCAATGAATCAAAATCCATCACTGTTAGCGCGATTAGCTAATGGCAGTTTAGTGTTACAAATTCTCGCCGGTATTGTACTGGGTGTTCTTCTCGCCACATTTTCAACTTCAGCAGCAGGGCAGGTTTCCTTCCTTGGTGATTTATTTGTTGGAGCATTAAAAGCAGTCGCACCGATCTTAGTGTTTGTACTGGTGGCATCATCAATTGCAAATCAAAAGAAAAATGCCCATACCAATATGCGTCCTATTATTGGTTTGTATTTAGCGGGCACATTTGCTGCCGCGTTAACTGCAGTACTGTTTAGTTTTGCCTTTCCGACAACATTAGTACTTGTTGGCGGCGTTGAGGGGACTAATCCTCCTCAAGGTATCGCAGAAGTGTTAAATACCTTGTTATTTAAAATTGTTGATAATCCAGTGAATGCACTGCTTACCGGTAACTATATTGGTATTTTAGCCTGGAGTATTGGTTTAGGTATTGCTTTACACCACGCCAATGAGTCGACAAAGAAAGTTATTTCAGACTTAAGCGATGGCGTAACCGCAATCGTACGCTTTGTGATCCGCTTTGCGCCTATTGGTATCTTTGGCTTAGTGTCGGGCACCATTGCGGCAACAGGCTTTGATGCATTAGCAGGCTATGCGCAATTACTTGCAGTATTGGTAGGCGCTATGGCCTTTATTGCTTTAGTGGTTAACCCGATTATGGTTTACGTAAAAATCAAACGTAACCCTTATCCATTAGTGTTTAAGTGTTTACGTGAAAGTGGCGTAACGGCGTTTTTCACCCGTTCAAGTGCTGCCAACATTCCAGTGAATATGGCTTTATGTGAAGAGTTAAAGCTGCATAAAGATACTTACTCAGTGTCAATCCCATTAGGCGCAACCATTAATATGGGCGGCGCGGCAATTACTATTACCGTACTGACTCTTGCAGCTGCTCATACCTTAGGTATTCAAGTTGACTTCTTAACAGCAGTGTTATTAAGTGTGGTTGCTGCAGTATCGGCATGTGGCGCTTCAGGCGTTGCTGGTGGCTCATTACTGCTTATTCCGCTTGCGTGTAGCTTGTTTGGGATCTCTAATGATGTGGCGATGCAAGTTGTTGCTGTAGGCTTTATTATTGGCGTTATTCAAGATTCTGCGGAAACTGCGCTAAATAGCTCAACGGATGTGGTATTCACCGCTGCAGCTTGTGAAGCGGCTGAGAATAAAGCAAACGGTTAAGGGTTAAGCTTAAAAAGCTTCAACCTCTAATGTGAGATAATAAAAAACCGACAACTTGTCGGTTTTTTTGTATCTGCATACTTATTTTAGCGCCAGTTAAATTGTTTTTAGCAAAAAGGGTGTTTGCTAAAAAAAGTGCGTTGCTTTTGAGTGTACGGGTGAATAATTGTCAGCATTTGCGCATGCAAGCTAAGGCGCTTTTTGGCTTTAGCTGTAATGTCATCACCGTAAAAGTTATCACCAAGTATCACATGGTTAAGTGCTAGCATATGAACACGTAACTGATGAGTACGGCCTGTTTCTGGCATCAACTTAACCAAGGTATGATTTGCAAAACGCTCGATGACTTCATAGTGAGTAATCGCTGATTTACCTTGATCTGATACCACTTGAAATGGTGGGTTTTCTTTGTCGCCAGCTAACGATAAATCAATCGTGCCACTGTCAGCGCCCATAACACCATCTACTTCAGCGATATAAACTTTCTTGGTTTTTCTATCTTGAAACTGAGTTTTAAGATGAGACTCGGCTTTTTTATTGCGGGCAAATACCATGATGCCAGAGGTGTCGCAGTCTAAGCGATGTACCAAAATGGCTTCAGGGTAGAGTTTTTGTAAACGAGTAATAGCACAATCATGGGTATTGGCAGCTTTGCCAGGATTTGCTAATAAGCCGGCAGGTTTATTAATAACAATGATATCTCGGTCTTTATAACGGATATCAAGCCATGGAATACTAGGTGGTTGGTAGTCAAAAATTTGCATTTAGTCGCATCGGTTTACAAAAATAGGTGACTATTTTAGCAAATAAACGGCGCTGCAGTAATGGATATCAACCGCTAAAGTAAAATAGCCTCAATTAATCGGCTATTTGATTGCGGCAAATCAGTTATGGCAGGTATTGTTCAGGTGTCTTACGGCTATAGATACGGCTATAGGCCATTAACTGTGGATAGAAAGTACGAAAAGCAATCTCAATTTCAACATATAACTTGTCAACGTCGCTGATGGCCGTCTTAAAAAGCTCAGGTTTTGAAATACGTTGACTCACACCTTCAATTGCTTTGTTTAGCCCAGCTCTTGTTTGGTAGCTCATTAACCAATCTTGTTCGATGACTTTTGGGATGATCAATTGCAGCTTTTCCGGCAGTTCGGCGGTATGTTGCAGGCTATGGTATGCCTTTTGAGTAAACTCAGATAACGATTGCTGATGATACTCATCCCAGTAGAAAGCAAGGTAATGATCAAACACTAAATCAATTAAAATTGGCGCCACACGGCGTGAACTTTTTGGAAATAATTTGATTAAATCGGTGATTAATTCATGGCTGTCAGTAATTTGATCGATTTGTCGATGTAGCCATAAACCTTGTTGCAAATGCTTTGGGAAGTGTTTTATATCGCCCTTGGCAAAGTCTCCAGCAAGATTGGCTGCTAAGTGGCTGTCGCTAATATCAGCTAAATGTAGGTGCGCTAGAAAGTTCATATTTTGTACTTTTATTTTTGAAAATTTACAGTATGATACTAAACAACAAAATTGGAAATATAGTAACAACTGACTGTAAGATTCATCATATAGATTTCTCTTTAAAAGTCATGGCTATTATTTACAATTTGTACTTATGGAAGATATTTTATGCCTGTTGAAATTTGGGCTGTAGGGATCATGGATGATGAAAAACTGGATAAAATCAGTATTAAGGCAGCAGTCTGCTAAAAAACGTAAAAAAGTTGACATAGACCTCAAGATTGAAAGCCATTCTTTTAAACCTGACAGTTTATGTAATTCTGCCGATAAAAATTTGTTTTCATCAGTATCTGAAGTTGATGATAATTTAGCAAATGTACAATCAGCGAATTCAAAATAACCCTATTTCGTGGTTTTTTAAACGCCGCGCTTAAGCCAGATCCCCAACTGATTTTAATGTTGGCGTTAGCCATTAGCCGCTGGCGTGCATTAATCGATCACTATTTCATACCCTTTGCTTGATATTAGCAGTTACTAGTCCTAGACTAGCGCGGTTTTTATTGTCTATAAAAGAGTATCGAAAATGCGCGTAGCAGACTTTTCTTTTGAATTACCAGATGAGCTTATTGCTCGATATCCAATGGCTGAGCGAAATGCTTCGCGTTTATTGACCTTAGATGGCAATTCAGGTGAGTTGGCCGATAAGCAATTTACCGATGTCCTGTCGAAAGTGAATAGCGGTGACTTGATGGTATTTAATAATACCCGTGTTATTCCAGCACGTTTGTTTGGTCAAAAAGCAAGCGGTGGTAAATTGGAAATGTTGGTGGAGAGAATGCTTGATGATAAGCGTATTCTTGCCCATGTTCGTTGCTCTAAGTCTCCTAAAGTTGACTCTATGATTATTGTTGACGGTGGCTACAAAATGAAAATGCTAGCCCGTCATGACGCTTTATTTGAGTTAGCCCTTGAAGATGATAAAACCATTTTAGAAGTACTTGAAGAAGTTGGTCATATGCCTTTGCCGCCGTATATCGATCGTCCCGATGAGGATGCTGATAAAGAGCGCTATCAAACGGTTTATAACCAAACCCCCGGCGCTGTGGCAGCACCTACAGCAGGTTTGCACTTTGATGATGCCATGCTTGAGGCGCTAAAAAACAAAGGCGTTAATATCGCTTTTGTAACCTTGCATGTAGGCGCGGGTACTTTTCAGCCAGTGCGAGTGGATACCATCGATGAACATGTGATGCATTCTGAGTGGGCTGAAGTTAGCCAAGAGGTTGTCGACTTAATTGCTCAAACTAAAGCGGCGGGCAAACGCGTTGTTGCTGTAGGCACTACATCAGTGCGTTCATTAGAAAGCGCTGCGAAAGCCTGTGGTGATGACCCGTTGACGGAATTTAAAGGCGATACCGATATTTTTATTTATCCAGGATATCAGTTCAAAGTTATTGATGCCATGGTGACTAATTTTCATTTACCAGAGTCAACCTTGATTATGTTAATCAGCGCATTTTCGGGTTATGAAAATGTGATGAAGGCTTATCAGCATGCGATTGAGCACAAATACCGCTTTTTTAGCTATGGCGATGCCATGTTTTTAACGAAAAAAGCCCCGTAACGATTGATTTTGATCTAAAATACCCGCCCACAGAGGTGGGTATTTTTTTGGGTTTATTTTGTAGCCTCACTTGAAGTTGCAACATTTGCCCTCATGTCTTAATGAAACAACAGCGAGTCAGACTGTTTATCTGGCAAGGTGATTTATGAAATTTGAATTAGATACAACTGATGGTCGCGCACGTCGTGGTCGTCTGATTTTTGAGCGCGGCACCGTTGAAACCCCAGCATTTATGCCAGTAGGTACTTACGGTACTGTGAAAGGGATGACGCCTGAAGAAGTTAGAGCCACAGGCGCTGATATTCTGTTAGGTAACACCTTCCATTTATGGCTTCGCCCAGGTGAAGAAATCATGCGTAAGCATGGCGATCTTCATGATTTTATGAATTGGCAGCGTCCAATTTTGACTGACTCTGGCGGGTTCCAGGTATTTAGCTTGGGTGATATTCGTAAAATCACAGAAGAAGGGGTGCATTTCCGTTCGCCTATCAATGGTGAGAAGATTTTCTTAGACCCTGAAAAGTCGATGCAAATTCAAGACTCATTAGGCAGCGATGTGGTGATGATTTTTGACGAATGTACGCCATATCCTGCAACACATGATGAAGCGCGTAAGTCGATGCAAATGTCATTACGTTGGGCACAGCGTTCACGTGACGAATTTAACCGTTTAGAAAATCCGAACTCGTTATTCGGTATTATCCAAGGCGGTGTGTACGAAGATTTGCGTGATGAAAGTATTAAGGGCTTAACTGAAATCGGATTTGATGGCTACGCCGTAGGTGGTTTAGCTGTTGGAGAACCTAAAGAAGATATGCACCGTATTTTAGAGCATGTTTGTCCTCAGATCCCTGAAGATAAGCCTCGCTACTTAATGGGCGTTGGTAAGCCAGAAGATTTAGTTGAAGGCGTCCGTCGTGGTGTGGATATGTTTGATTGTGTTATGCCAACCCGTAACGCACGTAATGGTCACTTATTTACTTCTGAAGGCGTGATTAAAATTCGTAATGCTCGTCATCGCGATGATACTTCTACCCTTGATGAAAATTGTGATTGTTATACCTGTAAAAACTACACCCGCGCGTATTTATATCACTTAGATCGCTGCAATGAGATCTTAGGTGCGCGTTTAAACACCATTCACAACCTACGTTACTATCAAATGTTGATGGAAGGTTTGCGTGGCGCAATTCAGACAGGTACATTAGACGCCTTCGTGACAGAGTTTTACACCAAACTGGGTCGTGAAGTACCAGAACTATAGTTGACTGATTTTTTTTAGAAAATAAGAAGAGAGTAATATGTTAATTTCAAATGCATACGCAAACGCAGCAGGCGCTCCTCAAGGTGGCGGCACCATGGAACTGATTTTCATGCTAGTTATTTTTGGCTTGATCTTCTACTTCATGATCTTCCGTCCGCAGTCTAAGCGTGTAAAAGAGCACAAAAACTTAATGTCTGCATTAAGTAAAGGTGATGAAGTGCTTACAAGCGGTGGCATTTTAGGCAAGATTGCTAAAATCAGCGATGATAGTGATTATGTTTTATTAAGCATTAATGAAACCAGTCAGATCACCATTAAAAAGGACTATATTGCAGCGGTATTGCCAAAAGGCTCTATCCAGTCGTTGTAAGCCAAGAGGGCTCAGGTGTGTTAAATAAATACCCAATGTGGAAGAACATCATGGTGATGCTAGTCATCGCCATTGGTGCTTTTTACGCAACTCCAAACCTATTTGGTGAGGATCATGCAGTACAAGTCGTAGCGACTCGTGGTGCAGAAGTGACAACTTCAACTCTATCGACAGTAAACGGATTACTTGAAAGTAAAGGCATTGCGGTAAAGCGCTCTGAGCTCGAAGATGGGCAATTACTTGTCCGTGTTCAAAATTCTGAGCAGCAATTGCTTGCTAAAGAAGCCATTGCTGATTCATTAGGTGATAAATATACCGTTGCATTAAACCTAGCGCCGGCGACACCTGAGTGGCTTGAAGCTCTTGGTGGATCACCAATGAAGTTTGGTTTGGATTTACGCGGCGGTGTTCACTTCTTAATGGAAGTGGATATGGGCGAAGCTATTCGTAAGATGGAAGAAGCCAAAATTGCTGATTTTAGAAGCCAATTGCGTGAAGAGAAAATTCGTTACGCAGGTGTTCGTAAAACTGCAAAAGGCCTTGAGATTAAATTCCGTGATGCTGAAAACTTAGCCAAAGCAGAACGCTTCTTAAAGTCTCGCAATAATAATGAAATGGTATTTAATGATGGTAGCAGCGGTGAAAACTTTGCCCTGTATGCCACCATGAGTGATAGCTACCTTAGTCAAATTAAGGAAGAAGCACTACAGCAAAACATGACGACTATTCGTAATCGTGTTAACGAACTGGGTGTTGCTGAGCCGGTAGTACAGCGTCAAGGCGCTGAACGTATTATTGTTGAACTGCCAGGTGTACAAGACACTGCGCGTGCAAAAGAAATTTTAGGTGCTACAGCATCAATTGAATTTCGCATGGTTGATCAAAACACTGATCAAAGCGCAGCAGCAAATGGCCGCGTACCTGCGACCTCAGAGGTATTTCCTCGTCGTTCAGGTGGCATTGCGGTGCTGAAAAAAGAAGTGATGTTAACTGGTGATCATATTACCGGTGCCCAACCTTCTTTTGATGAATATAGTCGCCCACAAGTATCGATTAACTTAGATGCTAAAGGTGGCAACATCTTCTCTAACGTCACTAAAGACAACATTGGTAACCCAATGGCGACTTTATTTATTGAGTATAAGGATAGCGGTATTCGCAATCCTGATGGCTCAGTGAAAATGACTAAAATTGAAGAAGTTATTTCAGTTGCTACCATTCAAGCTCGTCTAGGCCGAAATTTCGTTATTAACGGTCTTGATCATTCTGAAGCACAAAGCTTAGCGTTATTACTTCGTGCAGGTGCGCTTATTGCGCCAGTGACGATTGTAGAAGAACGTACTATTGGTCCAAGCCTTGGTGCACAAAATGTTGAAAATGGTATCCAAGCAATGATTTGGGGCTTGGCAGTTGTTTTAGTCTTTATGCTTATCTATTACCGTGCATTTGGTGTTATCGCAAACTTAGCACTTACCGCTAACTTAGTGATGGTTGTTGGCGTGATGTCAATGATCCCAGGTGCCGTATTAACCCTGCCTGGTATTGCCGGTATGGTATTGACCGTTGGTATGGCAGTAGATGGTAACGTGCTGATTTACGAACGTATCCGTGAAGAGTTACTTGCTGGACGCAGTGTTCAACAAGCGATTCATGAAGGTTACGCCAATGCATTTTCAACCATTGCTGATGCAAACATTACCACCTTTATGACGGCATTAATTTTATTTGCTGTGGGTACGGGCGCGGTTAAAGGTTTCGCAATTACTCTGATGATTGGTATTGCAACGTCAATGTTTACTTCTATCGTGGGAACGCGCGTTATCGTGAATCTCATGTGGGGTGGTAAACGCGTTAAGAAACTATCAATTTAAGGAGTTGACCATGTTACAAATATTTTCAGTAAAGAAAACGATCAACTTTCTAAAACATGCAATGCCAATCAGTGTTTTATCAATGATTTTGGTGGTGGCTTCTTTTGTGTCATTAGGCACAAAAGGCATCAACTGGGGTCTTGATTTTACTGGTGGTACGGTTGTTGAGTTAGAGTTTTCAAAACCAGTAGACTTATTAGAGCTACGTGCTGAATACAGTACTGATGGCGCTGACGGAGCAGTAGTGCAAAATTTCGGTTCAAGCCGAGATATCTTAGTACGTTTACCTGTTCGTGATGATCTAAAAAGTGATGATCAAGTCGCTGCGATTGTGCACGGTGCTCAAGTTATTGATGCCAACGTTGTTCAAAAGCGTGTTGAATTTGTTGGCCCTCAAGTGGGGAAAGAGTTAGCAGAGCAAGGCGGCTTAGCCGTGATTGTGGCGTTAATTTGTATTCTCATTTACGTATCATTCCGCTTCGAATGGCGTTTAGCAATGGGCTCTGTTGCCGCACTTGCTCACGATGTCATCGTCACCTTAGGCATTTTCTCTATTTTACAATTAGAGTTTGATTTAACGGTATTAGCAGGTTTGCTTACGGTAGTGGGTTACTCGTTGAACGATACCATCGTAGTCTATGACCGTATCCGCGAGAACTTCTTGAAGATGCGTAAAGGCGGTCCTGATGAAGTGGTTAATACGTCTATCACGCAGACAATGAGCCGTACTATTATTACTACAGGTACTACCTTAGTGGTGGTGATTGCGCTATTCCTTAAGGGCGGTAGCATGATCCATGGTTTCGCAACGGCGCTACTGTGTGGTATTTTTGTTGGTACTTACTCATCTATTTACGTGGCAAGTTACTTAGCCATTAAATTGGGTATTTGTCGCGAGCATATGATGCCAGTTGAGATTGAGAAAGAAGGTGCTGATCAACCTTCAATGATGCCTTAATCTTAAGCCGCAACACAAAAAAGCCACTCAATCGAGTGGCTTTATTATTGGAATGTATTTCTTAAATTTAATTACTGATGTTTAAGCTGCTTGCAGGGATAACTTGCTGGGATAACAAGTGCCTATAAACTTCAGCTTTAATGGATGCAATGAACTGGCTGTTAGTCGGGTGATGAATATCCAATGCAACCCAGCCATCAGTGGACATTTGTTCTAACTGAGTAAATTTAGTGCCTGAAATAGTGTCAGCATCCCACTGCCCAGTAGCTTTAATTATGCCAACCGAAGAGTGTAAGCGGCTAATAGAAAACCCCATCATATTTGGCTTAATTCCATTTGGTACTCAGCTTGGCCTTTTTCACCAGAAGTAAATGCGCCTTTACCAGCAATGTTAATCAACTCGCCTTGGCCAGAATTTGGCACGATAATGAAGTCACTGCTGGCGACACCACTTTCAAACTTACCATTGTGTTGCAATACAAAGCTGCCGGACTTGCCATTAATGCTGACTTCCACGTTTTCAAAACCACAAAACACTGCTTTGCCATCTGCGGTATAACACATGATATATTTGGGCTGGCTGACACCTTCAAGATCGCCTGAGTACATTTGGCTAATACTTGCTGAGGTTTGCTTAGCACCATCAGGGTGTTCTATATCTGTGGCTTCATCCCAATTTGTAATTTGAAATACACCGGATATTTGCAGATTCATATGATTCTCCTTTAAAGGCTATCAAGAGCATATAATGAGTATAAAGTTTAATCAATGCTCGACAGCAAGAACCATTTACAAGTACGATGATTAAAAATTTGCCATCAGAGCAATGCAGTAGGAATAATAATGGACAATAGAAAAGTACTCTTAACGGGCGGTAATTTACTCCAAGCGCATACTTGGAAAGGGCTGCTTGAAACAAATGGCATATTGGTAGAATTGACCGGTGAAGCTTTACTCGGTGGTGTTGGTGAGTTACCCACTGAAATGCAAACTGTGGATATCTGGGTTTGTCAAAATCAACTCGAGCAAGCTAAAACGCTGTTAGAGTCTCATAATATGGACTGTCCGCAATGGCAATGCCTTCAATGTCATGAGATGAATGAAGGCAGTTTTGAACTGTGCTGGCAATGCAGCTCGCCACAAAGTACCACCCACAACTAACATTGACCTTTTACCGCTGTAAAAGTCTTAAGATTGAATCATTATTATTGATACTAAATAAGACGATGACAATGGCACTATTAACTGGTTATAGTTGATTATCTTAATTATTTTGCGAGTGATCGATGCAGTATTTTCCATTATTTGTGGATACCAAAAATTTACAGGTACTAGTTGTTGGTGCCGGAGAAGTGGCCACTAGAAAGCTTGATTTGCTGTCACGCACCGAAGCTGACATTACTGTTATTGCCCCGGATATCGCTCAAGAAATTCAAAGCTATCATCAAAAAGGGCGAATTCGATTACATAGGCGCGTTATTGAAGCAGCTGATATTGCTGATTATGATGTGATCTACATGGCCACAGCCAATGAACAACTCAATAAAGACTATGCCGTTTTAGCCACCCAAAAAGGCATTTGGGTCAATGTGGTTGATAATCCCAGTTTTTGCCGCTTTATAACACCTTCCATCGTCGACAGAGGTCGCTTAGTCGTTGCCATCAGTACCGCTGGCGCCGCGCCAGTGTTTGCTCGCACTATTCGTTCCCGACTTGAAACGCTATTGCCCCAGTCATTGAGCCCTCTATTTGATTTTGTTGCGTCAAAGCGCACTGAAGTGCAGCAAAAAATCAGTTCTGGTAAAGATAGACGTTTATTTTGGGAGCGATTCTTTAAACTAAACAGTGATCGTTTTGATAGTGTGACAGAAGCTCATTATCAAGATGCATTTAGCAGTTTAGCTGCCGATGGCGAAATATTATTGTTAGATGAAAACGATAACGCGGCCTTATTGCCTATTGCCGCTATGCCATTATTGCAGAAAATTGAAGTAATTTATCGGGACAGTCCGCTGACTGAAAATGGCGTTAGTACCGATATTAATGAACTTATAAGACGTGATGCTAGCCGCGAAGCTGTCCCTAATTTCAGTGAAATTGCAGCAAAATATCACCATGGCGAGCGCATGCTATTGGTGCTAGACACTGAAAAGTTAAAAAAATTTAAAGCACATTTCCCCATGGCGAAGCATCTTCAACCTGGGGCTTTATAGTCATTTTTGTGGGGATATGTACTGCCTAGCTTAATGGTAAATTGACTGAGCTAAAAACATATTCTAAACCGAGTTTCATACTTGTGCTAAACAGGTTAGACTCGGTTTTTTTATTTGTATGGAACTCCCATGGCGCCTAAAGCTACCGTCTATAAAGCAACAATTCAAATCGCTGATATGGATAGACATTACTATGCCGATCATCAACTTACCATTGCCCAGCATCCTTCAGAAACGGATAGCCGCATGATGGTGAGAATTTTAGCGTTTATTATGAATGCGTCGGACTCGCTGCAATTTAGCAAAGGGCTTTGTGTTGAAGATGAACCTGAGCTATGGGAAAAAAGCTTATCTGATGAAATCAATTTATGGATTGAATTTGGCCAAGCTGATGAGAAGTGGCTGCGTAAAGCTTGTGGTCGGTCAAAGCAGGTTCAGTTAATCACCTACAGTGGTCGCAGTGTGCCTATTTGGTGGAAGCAAAATGAACAAGCACTGCAACGCTATAAAAACTTAAGTGTATTTAATATAGCTGAAGAAAGTGTTGCAGCAATGGAAGTGTTTGTTAACCGCAACATGAAATTGCAGGTGAGTATTACTGATGGCGAAATTTGGTTGTCTGATGAAGCCAATAGCCTGATGGTTCAACCTGAGCGTTTAAAGTAAGGTCAACCAAAGAGCTTATAATTGTTTTAAACCTTTAAATTATACATTTTGCACTATAATTTACAGGTTAACCTGTCTAAATTAAGCCGTCGTATACCACTATCAAGTTTGCCTATGCCAAAACCTGATAGTGGCAAATTAAACTATGAAGTCATTGCAAGTGATTATAATTTAGAAGCTTTAATTGTAATAAGCTTGATAACTTCCCTCAATTAGACTCGATAACACCCAGAAATATCGGTTGTTTTGTCAAAAAAGGAAGTTTTTAATGAAAACACTAAATTTATATTCAGTTGACAAAGTCGATGAGCTTGCCCGCCCTGAAGTGTCTGAGCATATCAATATTTATTCAGCCGCCGCTGCGGTGTTTACTGATTTTAGCCAGCTAAAACCTTTTGTAATTGAAATGAATACCGCTGCGGTAGACGTTGAACATTTAATGAAACAATCCCATGTCAGGTTAAAAATTGTCATTGATCAACAAGGGCATTTTATGGGGCTGGTGAGTTTACAAATGCTTCATAGCCAAGAAATGCTTAAGCAGGTCGCCGCAGGTTTTTCGCGAGATCAACTTTTATTGAGTGACTTTATGTTGCCAAAAAATAAGCTAAAAGCCATTGATTATGTGGAACTGGTTAAAGCGCGAATTATTGATGTCATTGAAACGCTGAAGCATTCCCAGCATCAGCACTGTTTAGTAGTTGACGAGCGAGCCCACGTTATTCGTGGCTTAATTTCGGCTAATGATATTGTGCGAACCTTAAAACTCCCCATTGATGTGAATTTAAATCCCAGCTTTATGGAGATTGCCGATAATGTCGAAAAACTGAAAGCCGCGAGTTAACCGCACTTAACGTCGATTAATCAAGGTCAATTAATCAAGGTCAATTTATCAAGGTCAATTTATCAAGCTTGATGTGTTGTTTTTATATCAGTAAAACAATAATGTGTAATGATTAAGCATGATATTTACACGGAGCAAGGATGCAGATCAGAAAAGCACAGCGCCATGATGCCACAGTGGCATTTGATATTCGAAACCAAGCAATACTAAGCCAATGCAAAGGGCATTATGATGACGCAATGCTGGTAGCTTGGACGGATGGTGAGCTGCCAATAACATTTGTCGATGCATTTTCGGAGCATGGCTATGTTGCTGTGGTCAATGATGCAGTGGTAGGTGTTGGCATGATTGACGTTAACCATGATGCCGGCAAAAGTTTCGCTGTTGCTACTGGCATGGTCGATGGGATGTTTGTGCACCCCAGTACTTTTGGTCTAGGTGTCGGCAGGGCGATGTTACAACAACTCGAAACCGTCGCAATTGAAGCAGGCTGTAAAAAATTAATATTGGATGCTTCTTTAAATGCAGCTGATTTTTATCGCGCTTGTGGTTTTAAAGGTGACAAGCATTCAATTTACCATTCCCCAAGAGGCCTTGAACTTGCTTGTATACCAATGGAAAAGTTAATCATTAAATGAGCTAATTAATCATCAGTTGGCAGATTTTACCCATTAAAAAGGGCTTCAATAGAAGCCCTTTTAATTGGGTGACTAACGATTAATCTACGATACGCAGTAATTCGTTAATACCCACTTTTCCGCGCGTTTTCGCATCAACCTTTTTAACGATAATAGCAGCATATAAGCTGTAAGTGCCGCACTTAGAAGGTAAGTTACCAGAAACAACAACAGAGCCTGCAGGTACACGCCCGTAATGTACTTCACCTGTTTCACGGTCAAAAATACGTGTGCTTTGGCCTATGTATACGCCCATTGAAATAACACTGCCTTCTTCAACAACTACGCCTTCAACGATTTCGCTGCGCGCGCCAATGAAACAGTTATCTTCAATGATAGTAGGACCTGCTTGTAGTGGCTCTAGAACGCCACCAATGCCCACTCCGCCAGATAAATGTACGTTCTTACCAATTTGTGCACAAGAACCCACAGTCGCCCATGTATCGACCATAGTACCTTCGTCAACGAATGCACCTAGGTTGACATAAGAAGGCATTAATACGGTATTTTTACCGATAAATGAGCCTTTACGAACCGTTGCAGGTGGTACAACACGAATTGCTTCTTCTTTGAAACGTTCAGCTGTGTAGTCAGCAAACTTCTGCGGCACTTTATCAAAGTACTTGGTATCACCACCGTCGATAACTTGATTATCAAAGATACGGAAAGAAAGCAGTACCGCTTTCTTTAACCACTGGTGTACATGCCATTCGCCATCAATCTTTTCTGCTACGCGAGCCTGACCTTTGTCTAGCATGCTAATAACAGTTTCGATATCTGCACGAACACTTGGCTCTACCGTGCTAGGTGTGATGTCCTGACGAGCCTCAAATGCAGCTTCTATGCGTTGGCGTAATGCCTCCATTACTTTCTCCCGATTAGTTTATTGTGGTAAAGGTGTTGAAAGCGCTCCTAAGAGGGCTTCAGATAGTTGCGCTTGTTGCGTTTCATTGAGCTCGCTGCCGGCATTATTTTGTAAGATAAAGAAATCTTCGGCGCGCTCTCCAATGGTGGTTATTTTAGCTGATAATAAGGTGATATCGCAGCGATGCAGCACTTCTCCGACGCTGGCTAATAAGCCCGGGAAGTCTAATGCGATTAATTCCATCATACTTGTATCATGGTTAGTCCCAGGTAGGAAACTTACTTGGGTACGAACATTAAAAGGTTTCATGATCCGTGACAGCTTTCTAAATTTTGACGGTTTAGGTTTTTGTGCTGCTAACGCCTTCTCAAGTGACTTTTTAATCGACTGAATGCGGGAAAGTTGGCTGATTGGTTCGCCATCTTGCTCTAGGATAACGAATGTATCTAAGGCGTAATCATCATTTGATGTCATAACGTTAGCATCATGAACATTAATGTTTTTATTGTCTAACACCGCCATAACAGTGGCAAATAACTTGGGTTTATCTTTGGCGTAAACAAACAGCTCGCTGCCACCACGGGTCGTATGCTTTGAAATAAGCACCAATGGTTTTTGCTTGTCGTGTTTCAACAAGGCTTCTGTATGCCATGAAACCTGATTAGGTTGATGACGTAAAAAGTAATCGTCTTTAAACCTTAGCCATAACGCATCAATATTTTTTTGTTTTACGCCACGTCGTAGCAGCTCTTTTTGCGCTTTTTGTTTGGTTTCTTGGACTCGCTCAGCCACATCAATGGGCTTTTCTTTGCCTCTGGCTAACACGCGCTGAGTTGAAAAATATAAATCCCGCAGTAACGAGCCTTTCCAATTATTCCATGCTTTGTGGTTTGTCGCGCAAATATCGGCCACAGTTAAGCAATATAAATAACTTAAATGCACCGCATCTTGGACTCTATCTGCAAAAACGGCCACCACATCAGGATCTGAAATATCACGGCGCTGTGCGGTGACTGACATCACTAAATGGTTTTCAACCAACCAAGCCACTAAACGGCCGTCATGATCGTTTAATCCATGAAGCTTACAAAAATCCAGCGCGTCTTTAGAGCCTAACTTACTATGATCGCCGCCTCGTCCTTTAGCAATGTCATGGAATATAGCGCCTAAAACTAATAAGCCTTTTTTAGGCAACTGATTAATTAAAATCGCGCCTAAGGGGAATTCATCTATCTGCTCAGTTTGCGAAAAGCGGTCAATGTTGAGCAGTAAGCGGTGAGTGTGCTCATCAACCGTGTACGCATGAAATAAATCAAACTGCATTTGACCTTCGATGTTACGCCATGCGGGTAAGTATGAAGATAATATGCCGTGTTTATGCATCAAGGATAAAGCTGTTATGCCACGAGGGTGCTTTAAAATACTCATTAAGCATTTTCTGCACTCTGGGTTATCTTGTAGTGGCCCCTTAAGGCCACGTCGTGCTTTACGTAAAAGCCGCAGCGTTGGGGCATAAATGCGTTGGATATTAGAATTTTTGGCCACTAACAAAAATAAATTAATAATTTGTTCAGGTTGTTGCTCAAACAGTTGATTATCGAGCACTTCAATGAAGTGACCACGGCGCTGATAGTTTTCATTGATTGGCTGAATGGTTAACGGCGCAGTTTGATGCAAGGTTGCACGCTTAAATAACTGCAGCAACATCTCATTTAATTCCATTACCCGTCTTACTGTGCGGTAATAGCGTTTCATCATTTGCTCGACCGCGAGCTGAGTCCCATCCTCATAACCCATTGCTGCGGCAACTTGTCTTTGTAAGTCAAACAGCAGCCTATTTTCATCTCTGCCAGCAATCATGTGCAGTGAAAAACGCAGTTGCCAGAGAAAATCCTGACATTCCAGTAACTCGGTTAATTCAATGGGCTCAAGAAAGTCGTAGCCGACTAATTCTTGTAATGACGCGGCGTCAAAGTGGCGCATAGCCACCCATGCTATAGTTTGAATATCGCGTAAGCCACCGGGACATGACTTGATATTGGGTTCTAAATCAAAGGCATTGGCTTTAGCATGTCGATATTGCTGTTCTTGTTTTTTTGCAAGAAAGAATGTGTCAGAAGGCCAAAAATCATGTTCACGAATCGCGTCATATAATTGATCAAATAAGCTTTCGTCACCTGATAACAATCTAGCTTCAAGCAGGTTAGTAGCAGTGCTGATATCGCTAAGGCCAAGCTCAAGGGTTTGCTCAATGGTGCGCACACTGTGACCGATCTCTAAGCCAGAATCCCAAAGGTAAGTGATAAATTGGCTGATAAGCTCTTGGGCTTGCAGGTTCTTGGCTTCGGTTTGGGTCAGGATCAGTAAATCAATATCAGAGTGGGGGTGTAATTCACCGCGGCCGTATCCACCCACCGCAATGAGCGCAATCGTCTGATCATTAGTATAAAACGATTGCCAAGCTTGTTTTAATAGCTCATCAACAAATACACATCGCTCTTTGACGAGTTCAGTTATTGGCTGCTTTTGAGCAAATTGCGCCAATAAGCGCTGGTTTAGATCGACTAGGGTGTTTTTAGCTACCAGCGCAGTGTTCATTGACGTCCTTTTTACCTAAAAATTAAAGCGTTCTTGGGAATTCTTCTTCATTACGTAGTGTGAGTACTTCGACTCCGGTTTTAGTCACTAGCAATGTGTGTTCCCATTGTGCTGATTTTTTACCATCTGAAGTGGTCACTGTCCAGTTATCTTCTTTATCTAAAACCGTTGTGTAGCGTCCAGCATTAATCATTGGCTCGATTGTGAAACACATGCCTTCTTTTAAAACCGTTTTGTCGTTGTTTTTATAATGGACCACTTGTGGCTCTTCGTGAAAGCCTTCACCGATGCCGTGACCACAATAATCTTGCACGATTGAGTATTTGTCTAAACCAGATTTACTGGCTTTAATGAACTTTTCGATAGCAGTGCCAATTTCACCTAACTTAGCACCCGGCTTGACTTTCTTAATGGCTAAATAAAGGCTTTCTTGAGCAATACGAACTAGACGTTTGTCTTTAGGGCTAACATCACCAATTAAAAACATTTTAGAGGTGTCGCCATGAAAGCCATCTTTGATCACTGTGATATCGATATTGAGCACGTCACCGTCTTTTAATATGTAAGGGCCAGGAATACCATGACACACGACTTCATTTACCGAAGTACAGATTGATTTTGGAAAGCCGTGATAGTTCAGCGGTGCAGAGATAGCTCCATGTTCTTCAGTGTATTTAGCACAGATTTCATTCAACTCATCTGTCGTTACTCCCACTTTTACATGTGGGGCTATCATTTCTAACACGTCAGCGGCTAATTTACCTGCTACACGCATTTTTTCGATTTGTTCTGCTGTCTTGATAACTATGCTCATGAATTTTCTCTTACCGTTGTCGCTGTCAAAAAAGCGCATTTAAAATGTGGCAAAATTTGTACTTTTTACCCAGTTATGATATAAAGCGCGCCGTTATGTATAAGTCTTAACGAAACATAAAAGTGAACTAAGCATCAAAGCTTTCTTCACTTATTGCTTCACTAAGAGTAAAATATGGCGGCCATTATACATGTTATAGATGGCAATTTAACTAAATACTAAATCACACACGTATCGACACATTCTTCGGGGTGCTCTTAGTCTATTTTAGGCAAGGGTCGAAGGTATGGGATCCGTGGAGGTCTAACCCCCCAAATTAAGGTATATAAAATGACTACTGTTTCAATGCGCGACATGCTTCAAGCTGGTGTTCACTTCGGTCACCAAACTCGTTACTGGAATCCTAAGATGAAACCTTTCATCTTCGGTGCACGTAATGGTGTTCATATCATCAACCTTGAGCACACTGTACCAATGTTCAACGAAGCTTTAGCTTTCATTAGCAATGTTGCTTCTAAGAAAGGTAAAGTTCTTTTTGTTGGTACTAAGCGCGCTGCTGGCGAAGCTATCAAAGAAGCTGCAATCTCTTGTGACCAGTACTACGTTGATCACCGCTGGTTAGGCGGTATGTTGACTAACTGGAAAACTGTTCGTCAGTCAATCAAACGTCTTAAAGAGCTAGAAAGCCAGTCTGTTGACGGTACTTTCGACAAGCTTACTAAGAAAGAAGCGTTAATGCGTACTCGCGAGCTAGAGAAGTTAGAAAAATCTCTTGGTGGTATCAAAAACATGGGCGGCTTACCTGACGTATTATTCGTTATCGGTGCTGACCACGAGCATATCGCTATTAAAGAAGCTAACAACTTAGGTATCCCAGTTGTTGCTGTTGTTGATACTAACTCTGCTCCAGATGGCGTTAACTACATCGTTCCTGGTAACGATGATGCTATGCGTTCTATCCGTTTGTACACTTCTTCTGTTGCTGCAGCTGCTAACTCAGGCCGTGGTCAAGATTTAGCTGTTCAAGCTGAGCAAGACGGTTTCGTAGAAACTGTTTAATAAGGTTGATGGTTACCATCTCCCTTATTTGCCAATAATTAATTGGTGAACAGGGGCCTTTAGGCCCCTGTTTTATAGATGAAATATTAAACGAATCAAATTTGAGGACTTAACAATGGCAATTACTGCTGCCCAAGTTAAAGAACTTCGTGACCGCACTGGCGCTGGCATGATGGACTGTAAAAAAGCATTGACTGAAACTAACGGTGATATCGAGCTAGCGATTGATAACATGCGTAAGAGCGGTGCTGCAAAAGCTGCTAAAAAAGCAGGCAACATTGCTGCTGAAGGTACAATTCTAATCAAGCAAGCTGAAGGCTACACAGCATTATTAGAAGTTAACTGCCAAACAGATTTCGTTGCTAAAGACGGTAACTTCTTAGCATTTGCTAACGAAGTACTTGAAGTTGCTGCTGCATCTAAAGTAACAATCGAAGAGCTAAAAGCACAGTTTGAAGAAACTCGTGTTGCTTTAGTAGCTAAAATCGGTGAAAACATCAACGTTCGTCGTATCGAGTACATCGATGGCGCTACTCAAGCGACTTACCGTCACGGCGACCGTATCGGTGTTGTTGTAACGGGTGAAGCTGACGCTGAAACACTTAAGCACATCGCAATGCATGTTGCTGCTTCTAAGCCTGAATTCGTTAATCCAACTGACGTACCTGCTGATGTTGTTGCTCGTGAGCAAGCGCTTCAAGTAGAAATCGCGATGAACGAAGGTAAGCCTCAAGAAATCGCTGAGAAGATGGTTATTGGCCGTATGAAGAAGTTTACTGGTGAGATCTCTCTTACTGGTCAAGCTTACATCATGGAGCCTAAGAAAACTGTTGGCGATATTCTTAAAGAGAAAGGCGCAACAGTATCTAACTTCATTCGTTTAGAAGTGGGTGAAGGTATCGAGAAGAAAGAAGAAGATTTCGCTGCAGAAGTTGCTGCACAAATCGCCGCTACTAAAAAAGCGTAATTCAACATCTCTTCATACCCTAAAGCCGCAGCAACCGCTGCGGTTTTGTTATAATTAGGAAAAAGTTATGAGCACCAATCCAAAACCTGCATTTAGACGCGTTCTTTTAAAATTAAGTGGTGAAGCCTTGATGGGCGAAGAAGGCTTCGGTATTGACCCTAAAGTACTTGATCGTATGGCTCAAGAAGTCAAAGAACTGGTTGAGTTAGGTATTCAAGTTGGGGTTGTAATTGGTGGTGGTAATCTATTCCGTGGTGAAGGCTTAGCGCAAGCTGGTATGAATCGTGTTGTTGGCGATCATATGGGCATGTTAGCAACCGTAATGAACGGCCTTGCAATGCGTGATGCACTGCACCGTGCCTATGTAAATGCACGTTTGATGTCAGCCATTCCTTTAAAAGGTGTGTGTGATGACTACAACTGGGCTGAAGCAATCAGTTTATTAAAATCGGGTCGTGTTGTGATTTTTGCAGCGGGTACCGGTAATCCATTCTGTACAACCGATTCAGCAGCCTGCTTACGCGGCATTGAAATTGAAGCTGAAGTTGTACTTAAAGGCACTAAAGTTGATGGTGTTTATTCAGCTGATCCAATGAAGGATCCAGAAGCGGTTAAATACGACACCCTGTGCTTCAACGAAGTGTTAGAAAACGAATTTAAGGTAATGGACTTAGCAGCATTTACGCTAGCCCGTGACCACAACATGCCAATATTAGTATTCAACATGAATAAGCCAGGTGCATTGCGCCGTGTTATCATGGGTGAAGAAGAAGGCACGTATATTAGCGCTAAAAAATCAAGCTAAATCAGGCTTAGAAATTTAACTTGAACGGGTATCGACATAGGGCAACCCGTGTACCATTATCAAGGTGCCGTTCAGGTATTAAGTGTTTGTGACCAAAAGGATATTTAACGTGATTAATACAATTAAAGAAGATGCTCAAGAACGTATGAGCAAATGTGTTGAAGCAACTAAAAACCAAATGGCCAAAGTGCGTACCGGCCGTGCTCACCCAAGTTTACTTGATTCAATTCAGGTTTCTTACTACGGTTCTATGACACCACTTAAGCAAGTTGCTAATATTGGTATCGAAGACTCACGTACGCTAAATGTAACTGTATTTGATGCTACTATGGTGCAAGCTGTAGAAAAAGCGATTATGAGCTCTGATTTAGGCTTAAATCCAATGACTGCCGGCAACTCAATGCGTATTCCATTACCAGCATTGACTGAAGAGCGTCGTAAAGATTTCATCAAAGTGGTTCGTGGTGAAGCTGAAAATGGCCGTGTTGCAGTCCGTAACGTTCGCCGTGATGCTATCAGCGAAATTAAAAAGCTTGAGAAAGCAAAAGAGTGTACTGAAGATGATGTTCGCCGTAGCGAAGATGAAATTCAGAAGTTCACCGATGCTAGCATCAAGAATATTGATGGAATTTTAGCTGTTAAAGAAAAAGAATTGATGGAAGTCTAATTCTCCTCATAGCAAAGCTAGAGTTGAAGCGCCGTGTAAGGTTATACTACACGGCGTTTGTCTATTTGAAAGGGTTGTAATAGATGTCATCCACTGTTGGATTTGAGCCAGAAACACAATTAGATACCGATATTGATTCATCAGAGCAATTGCCTGGGCAATTATCTGATGTGGTTAAACAGTCGTTGCCTAAACATGTTGCCATCATTATGGATGGCAATGGCCGCTGGGCTCAGCAACAAGGTAAACCAAGAGTGTTCGGCCACAAGGCCGGTGTAAAGGCCGTGCGTAGGGCTGTCAGTGTGGCGAGCCAGTTACAAATCGAGTCGTTAACCTTGTTTGCTTTTTCCAGTGAAAATTGGCGTCGTCCTGATAAAGAAGTCAGTTTGCTGATGGAATTGTTTTTCACTGTATTACAGCGCGAAATCAAACTACTGCATAATAATCAAGTGTGTTTAAATATTATCGGTGATATCAGCCGCTTTTCTGCACGTTTACAAAAACAGATCCATGAAGCACAACAAAAAACGGCAGGCAATACTGGTTTAGTGCTTAATGTTGCTGCTAACTATGGTGGCCGCTGGGATATTTTACAAGCGACACAAAAGTTAGCGGATAAAGTCGCCCAAGGTGATTTAGCATCCGATGAGTTAACTGAAGATTTATTAAATCAACAACTGTGCATGCACGGACAAAATGAAGTTGATTTGATGATCCGGACAGGCGGTGATTACCGCATCAGTAATTTTATTTTATGGCAGGCTGCATATGCGGAGTTAGTCTTTACTGACACCTTATGGCCAGATTTCAATGAGCAAGCGTTTAAAGATGCCCTTGCTGTATTTGCCAGTAGACAGCGCCGCTTTGGTTTGACAGGCAGTCAAATCGAAGAAATTCGCGCTATATAAAGAATCAAGAGGCTAAACTTTTGTTAAAACAAAGAATTATAACAGTATTATGGTTACTTCCTCTCGTTATAGGGGCCATTTTCTTTCTGCCTGCAGAGTATTTTGCTTGGGTTTTGGTGCCGGTATTCATGATCGGCGCAAAAGAGTGGGGCAGCTTTATTGACCCTGAGTGTAAAGTGACCCAGTGGACATTTACCGTCACAGTCACCGTTATTTTATTAGCGTTAAACTTTATCGTACCTGTGGATGCAATGTGGCTTAAAGGCCAGTTACACCCTATTTTTGTCTCTATTATTGCTATTGGTGCTTTTTGGTGGTTTTTAAGCGCACTTTTAGTTATTTCATTTCCTAAAACTGACAGCATATGGAAAAACAGCCCAATGCTGAAGTCGATGTTTGGTCAGCTAACACTTATTCCCTGTTTTGTTGCCCTCATTACGCTCAAATCAATCAGCAGTAATGTTGACCCTTATTTTGGCGGCACCTTAGTCTTTTTAGTCATGTTAGTTGTTTGGGCCGCTGATACAGGTGCTTATTTTGCTGGTCGCGCATTTGGTAAGCATAAATTGATGCCCAATGTTAGCCCTAATAAAACCCTTGAAGGTTTGATTGGTGGCTTATTAGCAACCTTGGTCGTCGCATGTGGGGTGATGTATTACTCACCAGAACAAGAATTAGCTTTAGTGATTACCGTTACGCTGATAACCGCTTTAGCTTCAGCCTTTGGTGATTTATCTGAAAGCATGTTTAAACGTGCTGCTGATATAAAAGATTCAGGTACTATTTTACCAGGCCATGGTGGAGTACTCGATAGAATGGACAGTTTAACGGCTGCACTACCGATCTTCACTCTTATCTACATCGCATTCTGGATTTAATACAATGCAAAATATGGTCATTTTAGGCGCTACTGGCTCCATTGGGTCAAGTACGTTAAGTGTTATTAGCCAAAACCCACTGCAATATGCGGTTTATGGTCTCGTTGCCAATGCCAGCGTCGATAAAATGTTGTCATTATGTATCGAGCATAAACCAGTATATGCACATATGGTCGATGAATCTGCAGCTAAGGCGCTGCAGCAGCGTATACCTGCTAATATTGCCACTAAGGTGACAACAGGTGAGGATGCGTTATTAGGTCTTGTCACGGCTTCTGAAGTTGATACGGTTATGGCCGCGATTGTCGGCGCAGCAGGTCTTGTTTCAACCTTTGCCGCAGTTAAAGCGGGCAAACGGGTATTGCTGGCAAATAAAGAAGCCTTAGTCATGTCTGGCGAATTGTTTATGCAGGCTACAGTGCAAAGTGGCGCGACCCTACTGCCGGTCGATAGTGAGCATAATGCTATTTTTCAGTGCTTACCTGCCGATATTCAAGCCAACCTTGGGCACTGTGATTTAACCGCATCTGGTATTTCGCATATTTTACTGACAGGCTCTGGTGGCCCATTTTTAACCGCCGATTTAGCCGCGCTTCAATCCATGACGCCAGCACAAGCGTGTAATCACCCTAATTGGTCAATGGGACCTAAAATTTCAGTCGATTCAGCCACCATGATGAACAAGGGTCTTGAGTTTATTGAAGCGCGCTGGTTATTCAATACTAAGGCTGAGCAATTGAAAGTGGTTATTCACCCGCAAAGTGTGATTCACTCTATGGTGCAATATCGAGATGGTTCAGTGCTCGCACAAATGGGTAACCCAGATATGCGTACACCTATTGCCCATTGTATGTCTTTTCCTGAAAGAATTAACGCTGGAGTTGAACCTTTGGACTTTTTCAAAGTCCGAGAATTGAGCTTCTGTGAACCTGACTTCAATCGTTTCCCATGTTTAGGCTTAGCAATGCAGGCTTGTGAGCAGGGACAAGAGGCGACAACAGTACTTAACGCCGCAAACGAAATTGCCGTAGCAGCCTTTTTAGCTGAACAAATCAAGTTCACTGACATCGCTAAAGTTAATGAAGCGTGTTTATTAAAAGTGCCGCAGTCGTCGTTATCGACGATTGAAGATATTGTACAGTTAGATGCACAAGCACGTGCTATTGCTCATGAAGCAATTAAATCAATTAACTAGTTCTTAGGAGAACAATGTTAGATTTTTTATGGAACCTAGGGTCATTTATTGTCGCATTAGGTATTTTGATTACAGTTCATGAATACGGACATTTTTGGGTTGCACGCCGTTGCGGCATAAAAGTCGAACGTTTTTCTATTGGCTTTGGTAAAGCCATTTGGCGCAAGGTTGGTAAAGACGGCACTGAGTACGTTGTGGCGATGATCCCGCTTGGCGGTTATGTCAAAATGCTTGATGAGCGAGTAGAAGAAGTCCCAGAGGAATTACTCGACCAAGCTTTTAATCGAAAAACCGTTTGGCAGCGTATTGCGGTTGTGGCAGCCGGGCCCATGGCCAACTTTTTGTTCGCCATTGTTGCCTTATACCTTATGTACATCATTGGCGTACCTTCTTTAAAGCCTGTTATTGATACCACCAAAGCCAATACTCCTGCGGCGCAGATAAGCATTAAAGAGCCAATGCAAATTTTATCGGTATCTGGTCAAAAAGTCAGAAACTGGGAAGAAGTTAATTTAGCGTTAGTGAGTCACATTGGCGGCGATTCGTTAGAGATCAGTCTTACACCGCTTAATGCGGCCGTTACAGATGCCCAGCTTGGTCAATCCCATACGCTTGATATTAGCCAATGGACATTTGACCCCGATAAAGAATCGCCAATTAGTGCAATTGGTTTAGGTATTTATCGCCCAGCCATTGAACCTATAATAGCCTTGATCACCAAAGGTAGCGCGGCAGAATATGCTGGTATGCAGGTTGGCGATGAAATTACTGCCATCAATGGTAAACCATACCGCGATTGGAATGCGTTTGTAGATGTGATACAAAAGTCTGCCGATAAAACGGTGCAGCTAAAAATATTACGTGATAATCAAGCATTAACCCTTAATGTCACCCCGCAAGCACAAACCAATGCTGCAGGCCAAATGATTGGCATGGTCGGGGTAAGTCCTACTCAAATTGATTGGCCGGAAAGTATGCGCTTCCAGCTTGAGTATGGCATAGTAGATTCCTTCACAGCAGCCGCTGATAAAACATGGCAACTGGTGGTTGTCAGCTTTAAGATGATTGGAAAACTGTTTACCGGCGATGTGTCGGTGAAAAACTTAAGTGGTCCTATTTCTATAGCTCAAGGTGCTGGTACCAGTGCAGACTATGGATTTGTGTACTTTCTTGGGTTTATCGCACTCATCAGTGTGAACTTAGGCATCATTAATTTAATGCCTTTGCCAGTGCTCGATGGGGGACACTTGCTGTATTACTTTATCGAAGTGATTACGGGTAAGCCTGTACCGGAGAAGGTACAGGACATAGGATTCAGGTTTGGCGCAGCGATGCTGTTATTGTTGATGAGTGTTGCACTCTTTAATGATTTTTCCAGACTCTGAGCAGGGAACACAAATAATTAGAAGTGCTCTATGAGATTGAATAAACTTTTTGCCTCGATGATTTTAGTCGGCGCGTCATTTTCAGGCAATGGTATGGCGGAAACTTTCCAACCATTTGAAGTGACCGACATCCAGATTGATGGTTTACAGCGAGTCGCACTTGGTGCTGCCTTGCTAAACCTGCCCGTTAAAGTGGGCGATACGGTAGACCAAGTAAAATTACAGCAAGCCATTAAAAGCTTGTATGCCTCAACCAACTTCGAAACCATCAGTGTTAGCCATGAAGATGGCGTATTGCTTGTTTCCGTTAAAGAGCGTGCCACTATCAGTGCTGTTACCTTTGAAGGTAACAAAGATATTAAAGATGAGCAGTTACAAGAAAGCTTAGACGGCTCAGGTATTAAAATCGGTGAGTCACTTGATAGAACCATGTTGTCAGGCATCGAAAAAGGCCTGCAAGATTTCTATTACGGTGTGGGTAAATACGGCGCGAAAGTTGAAGCAGAAGTCATTAACTTACCTCGTAACCGTGTTGAACTTAAATTTAACTTCACTGAAGGCTTAGCGGCTGAAATTCGCCAAATTAACGTAGTGGGTAATACCGTTTTTTCAGATTCTGAATTAATTGGTTTACTTGAGCTTAAAGATTACGTTGCTTGGTGGGACTTATTTGGTGAGCGCCGTTATCAAAAGCAAAAGCTTGAAGCTGATTTAGAAACGGTAAAAACCTACTATCACAACCAAGGTTATATTCGCTTTGCGGTAACATCAACCCAAGTGGCAATGACCCCTGATAGAAAAGGCTTGTACATCACCATCAATGTTGATGAAGGTGATAAGTACGAGGTCTCTGAAGTTAACTTAACCGGTGATTTAATGGGCCGTGAAGAGTTGATGAAGGCTATCTTGCCGATCAAAGAAGGCGATATGTACAACGGTGGTGATGTTACCTTCACCGAAGAAATGTACAGCAAGTATTTAGGCCGTTTTGGTTATGCTTATCCTGAAGTAAAAACCTATCCAGAAATTAATGACGAAACCAAAGAGGTTGCATTAAACATTAATGTTAACCCTGGTAAACGTGTTTACGTGCGCTCAATTAACTTCAGCGGTAACACAGTTACTAAAGATGAAGTAATGCGTCGTGAACTACGTCAAATGGAAGGTGCGTGGTTAAACTCAGCTCAAGTTGAGCAGTCAAAAGTATTGTTAAACCGTTTAGGTTACTTTGAAACAGTTGATACTGAAACCGTACAAGTACCTGGCAGTGATGACTTAGTGGATGTGGCTTTCAATGTGAAAGAACAGCCATCTGGTTCATTTAACGCCGGTGTGGGTTATGGTACTGAATCAGGCTTAAGTCTGCAGTTTGGTGTACAGCAAAGTAACTTCTTAGGTACGGGTAACCAAGCGGGTATTAACTTAAATACCAATAAGTATTCTAAGAACGTTAACTTCTCTTACACTGACCCGTACTTTACTAAAGATGGTGTGAGCTTAGGCGGCAGTATCTTCTGGAACGAGTTTGATGCAAACGAGGCTAACCTTGAGCGTTATAAGAATAAATCTTATGGCATCGCGGTAAACTCAGGCTTCCCGATAAACGAAAATAACCGTTTAAATGGTGGTATCGGCTATCGTCATAACGCGATTTCAGAAATCTCTGCTTACGAACAAGCATTACGTTTCTATAATGTTTACCGTGAGTCTGATGACCCGAATTCTGATTTAGCCTTTGATAACTTTGAGATAAATGGTGGTTGGTATCGCAGTACATTAAACCGCGGCACCTTCCCAACAGATGGTTCATCGCAGCGCCTAAGTGCGAAAGCAACCATTCCAGGGTCGGATCTGCAGTATTTTAAAACTGACTTTGATACCAACTTTTACTTACCATTAACCCGTAACCACAGCTTTGTGTTACTAACGCGAGCGCGCTTAGGTTATGCCAATGGTTATGGTAAGTTTAATGATAATGATCAAATTTTGCCTTTCTGGGAAAACTATTACTCAGGTGGTAGTAGCTCATTACGTGGCTTTAAGTCTAATTCTGTCGGCCCTCGTTCGTTCTATTTATATCGTGGTAGTGAGCCATGTGCGCCAGATCCATCAGGTGACGGCTGTACACTGCCAGGTGATCCTAACCGAATTCAAGTGAGTTCTGGTCGTTCTATTGGTGGTAATGCCATTGCGACTGCCAGTGTGGAAATGATTGTTCCAACGCCTTTCTTGGATGAGGCTTATTCTAATTCAGTACGTACTAGTTTCTTTGTTGATGCTGGTAACGTATGGGATACCGAGTTTGATTATGACTCGTATAGATACCTTCCAGCGGATGAGTTTGACAAACTGGAAGATTATAGCGACCCAGGTCGGATCCGTGCCTCTTGGGGTATGAGCGTCCAATGGTTATCACCAATGGGACCTATGGTGTTTAGCTTGGCTTGGCCGATTAAAGAGTACGAAGATGATGAAACAGAGATATTTTCGTTCAACATTGGCAAAACGTTCTAAAACAAATACACTCAGCAAGTTTTGCTGATAATAACAAGGAGTCTATTTTGAAAAAGATGTTAAATCGCGCGTTAGTAACAATGGCATTTTTAAGTGCACCTATGATGGCACATGCTGAAAAAATTGCTGTGGTTGATATGGGCGAAGTATTTGAGCAACTGCCTCAACGTGAACAAATTTCACAGTCACTAAAAACTGAGTTTGGTGATCGAGTTGCTGACGTACAAAAAATGCAAGAACAAATGCGTACATTAGTTGAAAAGCAACAACGTGATGGCGCGTTAATGAGCGAAAGTCAAAAAACTGAGCTTGGACGTGAAATGGAATCACTAAAGTCTGATTTCCAATTAAAAGGCAAAGCACTTGATGAAGATATGCGTCGTCGTCAAGGTGAAGAGCAAAACAAGCTTTTAGTTAAAGTACAAGAAGCGATTAATACTATTGCTGCAAAAGAGTCTTATGACATCGTATTGCAACGTGGTGCAGTTATCTACGTTAAGCCAGATGCTGATATCAGTGATAAAGTTGTTCAAGCGTTAAGTAAAGGCAACTAATGAAAACCGTGACTTTAAAAGAGCTTGGTCAGCTATTAGGCGCATCTGTTAAAGGCGACGACACTTTGGTGATCACCAGTGTTGCGACCCTAGAAGATGCCGCCTCAGATCAACTTTCTTTTTTAGCCAATAGTAAATATCGTGCCCAGCTTGAGACCTCTCAAGCGGGTGCGGTGTTATTGAGTGAAAAAGATGCCGAAGATTACAGCGGCAATGCTTTAGTGTTAAAAGACCCATACGTGGGCTTTGCACGCGTAGCACAACTTTTAGATACCACCCCAAAAGTTACCAAAGGTATCCACCCCTCGGCACAAATCGATGCCTCAGCGCAACTGGGCGAGAATGTCGCTATAGGGGCTAATGTTGTCATCGATGCCAATGTCATTATTGGTAATGACGTACAAATTGCTGCAGGTAGTGTTATTGGCGAGCAATCTATCATAGGTTCTGGCTGTATTTTAAAAGCCAATGTGACTTTTTATCATGATGTGATTGTTGGTCAGCAATGTATTTTTCATTCTGGTTGCGTGATTGGTTCTGATGGCTTTGGCTATGCGAACGAGCGCGGTAACTGGATCAAAATCCCACAAACTGGTGGTGTAAGAATTGGCGATAATGTAGAAATTGGCGCCAATACCACAGTAGATCGTGGTGCTTTATCTCATACAGAAATTCATGATGGCGTTATCATCGATAACCAAGTTCAAATTGCCCATAATTGTGTTGTCGGCCAAAATACCGCTATTGCGGGAACCTCATTCCTAGCCGGTAGTGCGACTCTTGGTAAGTACTGTATTATTGGTGGCGGTAGCGGTATCGCAGGCCATTTGAAGGTTGCAGACGGCACCCATGTCTCTGGCAGCACCAATGTGACAAGCGAAATTCGTAAACCAGGTTTGTATTCATCTGCTACAATTGCAATGGATAACAAATCATGGCGTCGCAATACTGTTCGTTTCCGTCATTTAGATGAATTATTTAATCGCGTCAAAGTGATTGAAAAGAAAATACAAGATTAGAAGTCATGGCATGATTGCCATTGCGAGGAATTAGCGTGTCAAACCAATTAAATACCATGGATATTGAAGAGATCCTTCAGTATCTTCCTCATAGATACCCTTTTTTGTTAGTTGACCGTGTTCTAGATTACACCGTAGGTGAGTCTTTACATGCGATTAAAAATGTCACCTTTAATGAGCCTTTTTTCCAAGGTCACTTCCCAGTTAAACCAGTAATGCCTGGTGTATTAATCATTGAAGCGATGGCCCAAGCAACAGGTTTGCTTGCATTTAAAACCATGAGTCCAGATCCATCACCAGATGTCTTATATTTACTTGCTGGTATTGATAAAGCACGTTTTAAGCGGGTGGTATCTCCAGGTGATCAGATTCATTTCCACGTTAAAATGATTAAAGAGCGCCGAGGAATTGGTGTATTTGAAGGACAAGCATTCGTCGATGGCGAGCTAGCCTGTTCAGCCGAAATCATGTGTGCACGCAGAGAGATCAACAAGTGATTGATAAGTTAGCATTCGTTCACCCAGACGCAAAAATTGGTAACAATGTCACGATTGGCCCTTGGAGTTATATTGGCGCTGACGTTGAAATTGGCGACGATACTTGGGTTAGTTCACATGTCGTTATCAAAGGCCCAAGTGTCATTGGTAAAGGCAATCGTTTCTTCCAGTTTTCTTCAATTGGCGAAGAATGCCAAGATAAGAAATATGCTGGTGAGCCAACAACTTTAATCATGGGTGATAATAATATCATTCGTGAAAACGTGACTATTCACCGCGGTACCATTCAAGATAATAGTGAAACCCGTATAGGTTCAAATAACCTACTTATGGCTTATGTGCATATCGCTCATGACTGTGTGTTAGGTGACAATATTATCATGGCAAATAATGCTTCTATTGCAGGCCATGTACATGTTGGTGATTGGGCTATTTTAGGTGGCATGACTGGTGTACATCAGTTTGTACATATTGGTGCCCATGCGTTTACTGCAGGCTCTTCAACCATCTTTCAAGATGTGCCGCCATTTGTGATGGCAGCCGGTAGCCCAGCTATCCCAAGAGGTCTGAACGTTGAAGGTTTGAAGCGCCGAGGTTTCACTAAAGAAACCCAACATGCTATTCGTCGTACCTATAAATCGCTATATCGTAAAAATTTAACGATTGAAGAAGCATTAGCTGAAATTACTGAAGACGCTGAAGCCGATGAATACGTTAAAGGCATGGTTGAATTCATTAATGGTTCATCTCGCGGGATCATTCGATAGTATTGATAATGACAAATAATACCCCTCGTATATTTGCTATGGTCGCCGGAGAAATCTCCGGCGATATTTTAGGCGCAGGCTTAATTAAGTCGCTACAAAATCACTACCCAGATGCGCGCTTTATTGGCATTGGTGGTCCTCAAATGGAGGCTCTTGGTTTCGAGAGCTTTTTTTCGTTTGAAGAGCTTGCCGTTATGGGGATTGTTGAAGTGTTAGCAAGGCTGCCGCGTTTACTTAAAGTGCGCGCCAGTTTGATTGAGCAAATTTGTGCAGCAAAACCTGATTGCTTTATTGGTATTGATGCGCCAGATTTTAACCTTGGGGTTGAACTCAAGTTAAAAAATAAAGGCATAAAAACGGTCCATTATGTGAGTCCGTCGGTCTGGGCTTGGCGTCCAAAACGTATTTTCAAAATCGAAAAAGCCACCAATATGGTGTTGTCGTTATTACCTTTTGAAAAAGCGTTTTATGACAAACATCAGGTGCCATGTACCTTTGTCGGTCATACTTTAGCGGATGATATTCCGCTTGAAAGCGATAAGTTAGCTGCCCGTAAACTGCTGGGTTTAGACCCTAATGCAGAATATTTAGCCATTTTGCCTGGATCTCGCGGTGGTGAGCTAAAACAGTTAGCTGAACCTTTTATTAAAGCGGCGCTGATTGTTAAGCAAGCTTATCCAGATATTAAGTTTGTCACGCCACTGGTTAATAAGGCCCGTAAGGAGCAGTTTATTGCCGCCCTTGAGCTGTATGCACCAGATTTGGTTATCGATTTAATTGAAGGGCAATCAAGGGAAGTCATGGCCGCAGCTGACGCTATTTTACTAGCATCAGGCACTGCAGCACTTGAAGCCATGCTGGTTAAAAGGCCTATGGTGATGTCTTATCGGGTTAATGCGCTGACTTACAAAATTGCTAAACGCATGATGTTAGTTGAGCATTACTCTTTGCCAAACTTGCTCGCGGGCAAAAAGCTTATTCCTGAAATTGTTCAAGATGAGTGTAATCCTGAGAATATTTCAGCTGCAGTGATTGAGCAGTTAAATGCAGATTTTACGCCGCTTAAGCAAGAGTTTGAGCAAATTCATCGCAGTTTACGCTGCAATGCCAGCGATAGAGCTGCTGACGCGGTAATTAACTTACTCGATTAATATCAGTAATTTTTAAAGCCTGATTGAGTGATGTTATTCGCTCAAGCAGGTTTTTTTATGGCAATTTTAGAGGTGATTTGTGAGTCGTATTCCTGCAGTAATAAAGGGTATTACCCCCGAACAAGTTGAATACATTAGCCGCGGCGTGGTCGCGGGTGTTGATGAAGTTGGCCGAGGCCCATTAGTGGGTGATGTGGTTACCGCAGCAGTTATTTTAGACCCTAATAATCCGATATCAGGCTTAAATGACTCAAAAAAATTAACTGAAAAACGCCGTGAATTGCTATTTACTGAAATCAGTGAAAAAGCCTTATGCATTAGTGTCGGCCGTGCATCCCCATTAGAGATTGATGAACTTAACATTCTCCATGCCACCATGCTGGCTATGCAGCGGGCAGTGCAAGGCTTAACTATTACCCCAGAGCGAGTGTTGGTGGATGGGAATCGTAGTCCAGAGTTTGGAATCGTTAGTCATGCCATTATCAAAGGTGATGGCTTGGTGGCAGCAATAAGCGCCGCATCGATTATTGCCAAGGTAACCCGCGACAGGGAAATGGCTGAGCTTGATGCCAGATATCCACAATATGGGTTTGCCAATCATAAAGGTTACCCAACTAAAGCCCATTTTGAAGCATTAGCACAACATGGGGTATTAGCTGAACACCGCAAAAGTTTTAAACCAGTCATGGCAGTACTGGCAAAATCTGAATCTTAAACCGCTTTGGTTATAACAATATAGCATTAGACAGCATCGCCAAGGATTGCCTACGGCATTGGCGCTGTTTAATCGGCTTATTTAGCGATGATAGCCCTAATCTGTTCTATTAAATTTGGGGTTAGTTTGTTAATCTGGCTAGCAGTTTTTTCCTTTTAATCACGCATTTCAAAGATACTATAATCTATGTCCGATCCTCGTTTTGTTCATCTTCGCGTTCACAGTGATTTTTCCATGTCAGATGGCGTGGCAAAAGTTAAACCTATTATTGCCAAAGCCGAAGAGCTTGGAATGGGGGCGCTAGCGATAACAGATCAAAATAACTTTTGTGGTCTGGTAAAGTTTTATGGTGGCTGTCATGGGGCAGGGATCAAGCCGATTGTTGGCGCTGATTTTTGGATGAAAGTCCCAGGTTTTGAAAAAGAGTTTTGCGCCTTAACTATCATCGCCTTAGATAACGACGGTTATCAAAATTTAACCCAGCTCATCAGTGAGGCCTATTTACGTGGCCAAATAGATGGGCGAGTGGTTATCGATCAAGAGTGGCTGATTAAGTTTAATAAAGGCATTTTGATTATTTCTGGGGCGAAAGAAGGCGATGTTGGTAAGGCATTATTAAAAGGTAACCAAACCCAAGTTGATCAGCTGATAAATTTCTATCAAACCCATTTTGAAGATCGTTACTTTTTAGAGCTTTTGCGAACTGGCAGAGCTGATGAAGAACGCTATCTGCACATGGCGGTAAAATTAGCTTCTGATCGCAATCTACCTGTTGTGGCGACCAATCAGGTGGTCTTTTTAAAGGCCGATGATTTTGAATCCCATGAAATACGGGTGGCGATCCATGACGGTTTTACTTTAGCTGATCCTCGCAGACCGAAAAAATACAGTAAAGAACAATACTTACGCACAGAAGAAGAAATGTGTGAGTTATTTGCTGATATTCCATCAGCACTGGCAAACAGTGTGGAAATCGCCAAACGCTGTAATGTGACTATACGTTTACACGAATATTTCTTGCCTAACTTCCCAACGGGCGATTTGACCATTGAAGACTTTCTCGTCGAAGTGTCGGAAAAAGGCCTAGAAGAGCGGCTGGAATTTTTATTCCCTGATGAACAGGTACGTTTAGAAAAGCGTCCGGAGTATGATGAACGCCTAGATATTGAGCTAAAAGTGATTAACCAAATGGGCTTCCCTGGTTACTTCCTTATTGTAATGGAGTTTATTCAATGGGGTAAGGATAACGATATTCCTGTTGGACCGGGTCGTGGATCTGGTGCGGGCTCATTAGTGGCATATGCACTAAAAATTACCGATCTTGACCCACTAGAGTACGACTTACTGTTTGAACGTTTCTTAAACCCAGAACGTGTCTCTATGCCTGATTTCGATGTCGATTTCTGTATGGATAGACGTGATGAAGTTATCGATCACGTTGCTGAATTGTATGGCCGAGATGCGGTATCACAAATTATTACCTTTGGTACCATGGCGGCAAAAGCTGTGGTACGGGACGTTGGCCGTGCACTCGGTCACCCCTATGGTTTTGTTGAACGGTTAACAAAAATGATCCCTGCAGAGCCCGGGATGACTCTGACCAAAGCCTTTGAAGTGGAGCCATCATTACCAGAAGCGTATAACGCTGATGAAGATGTCCGTGAGCTGATTGACATGTGTCGACGACTTGAAGGTGTTACTCGTAATGCCGGTAAGCATGCTGGTGGCGTGGTTATCTCACCGACAGTTATCACTGATTTCTCGCCCCTTTATTGTGATGCTGAAGGCTTAAACCCAGTAACGCAATTCGATAAAAATGATGTAGAAACCGCAGGGCTAGTAAAGTTTGATTTCTTAGGCTTAAGAACCCTGACCATTATTGATTGGGCGCTGCAAATGATTAACCCGCGCCTAGCAAAGCAGGGCAAAGAGCCCGTCAGGATTGAGGCCATTGACTTAACCGATCCTAAGTCGTTTAGATTACTTCAGCGCTATGAAACCACAGCGGTATTCCAGTTAGAATCCCGTGGTATGAAAGATTTGATTAAACGTCTGCAACCCGATTGTTTTGAAGACATGATTGCACTTGTGGCACTGTTTCGCCCAGGCCCATTGCAATCAGGCATGGTAGATAACTTTATTGAGCGTAAGCATGGCCGTGAAGCGGTCTCTTATCCTGATGCAGAATATCAACATGAGTCATTAAAAGAGCTGTTAGAGCCAACCTACGGCATTATTTTGTATCAAGAACAAGTGATGCAGATTGCGCAGGTGCTAGCAGGCTACACCCTAGGTGGCGCGGATATGTTACGCCGTGCAATGGGTAAGAAAAAACCTGAAGAAATGGCCAAACAGCGTGGTACTTTCAAAGAAGGGGCTATCAATAACGGTGTTGATGGCGACCTGTCGATGAAGATCTTCGACTTGGTTGAAAAATTCGCCGGTTATGGTTTTAACAAATCTCACTCAGCTGCCTATGCACTGGTTTCCTATCAGACCCTATGGCTTAAAACCCATTACCCTGCCGAGTTTATGGCGGCGGTAATGTCAGCAGATATGGATAACACAGATAAAATCGTTATCTTAGTCGATGAATGTGAACGCATGGGCATACCGCTTATTCCACCGGATGTGAATAAAGGCTTATTCAAATTTACCGTTGATGACGAGCTTAACATTGTCTACGGGATCGGTGCGATTAAAGGGGTTGGTGATGGCCCAGTGGAATCGATTCTCAATGCCCGAAAAGACGGACCATTTATTGATTTATTTGATTTCTGCGCCCGAATTGATCTTAAAAAGCTCAATAAACGCGTCATCGAAAAACTGATTTGCGCCGGTGCATTAGACAGTTTAGGTCCGCACCGCGCGGCGATGATTGCCACCTTACCAGAAGCGATTTTGGCCGCGGCCCAGCATGCCAAAGCTGAAGCTATTGGCCAAAACGATATGTTTGGCCTACTTAACTCTGAACCAGAAGACAATAAACAAAACTTTGTTGAATGTACTCCTTGGCCTGATAAAGTTTGGCTTGAAGGTGAGCGTGATACTTTAGGTTTATACCTTACAGGTCATCCGATAAATCAATACTTAAAAGAGCTGAAGCAGTACACTTCAGGGCGTTTAAAAGACGTCCATCCGACTGACCGCGGTAAAACCATGAAGGCCGCGGGGCTAGTTATTGCCACTCGAGTGATGGTAACCAAACGTGGCTCAAAAATGGGGCTGGTGACGTTAGATGATAAAAGCTCACGCTTAGAAGTGATGCTATTTACTGAAGCGTTTGAAAAGTTTAATCACTTGCTTGAAAAAGATAAAATTTTGATCTGTGAAGGTGAGGTCAGCTTTGATGATTTTGCTGGTGGCAATCGCATGACTGCCCGCAACATCATTGAAATTGGTGAGGCTCGTAGCCACTTTGCCAATGCAGTGGAAATAAACATTACTGCTGATGACATCAATCAAACTTGGCTTGAGCAATTTGAGCAAGCATTAACGCCATGGAAAAACGGCAGTGTGCCGGTTATCATTAATTATCAGCAGCAACAAGCAGCAGGCCAATTACGCCTTGGTGATGAATGGCGGGTGAATCCAACCGATGAACTGATGCTGGCAATTGAAAGTCTAGTGGGCTCTAAAAACGTCAAAATCGTGTTTAATTAATTTAGCAAACTGGCTTTGGTTTCGGGCTCACATTGCTGAGCCATTTGGGCAATAGAGGCATCCATTGAGCGTAGATATTTGCAAAGCGATACAAGCGCATGCGCTAGTGCTATTAAACGCACAGCCTCAGGCTAAGTTAGTATTAGCTTACAGCGGCGGGGTTGATTCTGAATGCCTTGCCTATGGTTTAAGCCAGTTTGCCCAGCAGCACCCTAATATCCCTTGCTTATTAGTCCATGTTCATCATGGGCTTAGTGACAATGCAGAGCATTGGGTCAATCATTGTCTCACTCAGGCTAAGCACTATCAGTTACCCATTCAGATAGAACGTGTAGCGATTAATAAAGCTGCGCGGCAAAGTTTAGAGGCGCTCGCCAGAGATGCCCGCTATAACGTTTTCAAAAAATACCTTAACCAAGGCGATATATTACTCACCGCCCATCATCAAGATGATCAACTGGAAACCTTACTGTTAGCCCTCAAACGTGGTCAAGGGCCCAAGGGCTTAGCGGCCATGGGCGCCATGCAGCCATTTAATCATCAAAGTTGGATTGTTAGGCCGTTACTTGATGTTACTCGCCAGCAAATTGAAGCTTTTGCCAGTGATAACCAACTTAAGCACATTGAAGATGAAAGTAATCAAGATGAGCAATTTGACCGTAACTTTCTGCGCCATGACATCATTCCGAGATTAAAAGCTCGCTGGCCAAGTATTGCCACCACCGCATCACGCAGTGCTAAATTATGCGCTGAGCAGCAGCAAGTGATTGAAGATGAAGTTGATACGCGCTTACCCGCATGGCTTGATACAGCAACACCATTTGAGTTGCCCGCTTTTAAATTACAGCAATTGTCAGACCAAACACCTCAATGGCAAGCCCTGTTGCTGCGGGGCTTTATTCAATCTTTAGGGTTTAATTTGCCGTCTCAATCGCAGCTGGAACAAATTTTACAGCAGCTGATCTATGCCGCTGATGATGCCAAGGTGGATATTTTTTGTGGTGATTACTCAATAAAGCGTTTTGCTGGCAAGGCATTTGTGGTGCCTGTTAGTAATGAAAAGCCAGATGATGTTGAGTTGATTGGCAATATTCAGTCATTGTGTACTGGCAAGCAATTGAGTTTAACCGTGCAGATGAATCAGCTAGCTGACTGCGCTATTGGTTTAACGCAAACGGGAGTAAGACTAAGGTTAGCGACAACGGAGCAAGTGACTATCTCATTTGGCGCCAAAGGCAGTATTCGCTGTCAGCCGCATTTTCGTGATAAAGGCCGTGAGCTTAAAAAAGTTTGGCAGGAGCTAGCCGTGCCACCTTGGCAAAGGCATAAAATACCGCTTATTTTTTACAATGACACCTTAGTTGCCGCCATTGGTTTTTGGGTTGATAAACGCTATCTTGCCAGCCATAACGAGTTAGGCGTTTGTTTGCATACTTAATTTAAAGCCGTTTTTACCCGCGGCTTTTGCTGCATACAACGCCATATCTGCAGTTTCATAAAGTTTGTCTTGGGTTTGTGGTGGTAAAAACTCAGCCACCCCAATACTGCATTGCACCTTAAATGCACTGGTTAATGGGTGGCTATTTATTGCCGCAATAATACGTTCACACAAAGGTGTCATCGTATGTTCTTTTCCTTGGGCTATAATTATAAATTCATCACCACCAATTCGAAATGCTTGGTCAGTATTGCGGATAGCATCATTTAATAAATCAGCAAACTCTTTTAATACCGTATCCCCCAGTTTATGACCATGTTGATCATTGAGGTTTTTAAAGTTATCTAAGTCCAGCACAATCAGAGAAATATCAGCTTGTTTTCGGTTAGCTCTTGCCAGTGCACTCTTAATACTTTGCCGATAATAATAGCGATTACCTAGCCCAGTCAGGGCATCAAACATCGCTTGGTTCGACATCTGCGCATATTGGTAGGCATTATGTAATGGCTGATTGAACAGTTCTTCTAAGGTGTTTAACAATCTTGTTTGACTTGGTGTCAGTGGCGTAGATAAGTAATATTTAATGCTATAGGGCTCACCAAAACCGGTGATCACTCGCTGAATACTGAGTCCCTGGCAACGACCCCAATTCAGTTTTAATTGGTGATTAAGCTGGATGCCGCGGATCGGCAAAACTTGTCCGATGCTTTTGCCATAGCGGGCAAAAACGCTTTCAGGGTCTAAATTTGAGTGTAATTGCTGTAATACTGCCAGTAAATTAAGCCTAGGTTCTTCATCGGTTATTTTATAATAAGCTTCTGATTTACTTATAGTTAACTTCGGGTATGGTTGTGACGTTACTGCGTAGTCCATAGCTATTATCCCAATGATGATTTCAAGTTTCTAATTGTTATTCGTTTGATAAATTTATTAAGCAATAACTATGCCTGTTATTTTTTGTTTACCATTTTCATAAGGTTATTGTTAATTTGCCACTTTGTTAATAGACTGTTTATCTAATCGTTATTTTATTGACTCGGAGAACATGCCTTTATGGAGCACAGTATTTTCATCCATATTCTCTCAATGCTAGTCATTGCGATTGTGGCAATTTCTTTGTTACGCCGAGTTGGGTTACCGCCAATCTTAGCTTATCTGCTAACCGGGGTTTTCAGCGGGCCTAGTGGCTTTCATTGGTTTACTCAAGCGCAAATGCATTCAGTGGCAGAATTGGGTGTGGTGCTGCTGATGTTTAGCCTAGGGTTAGAGTTTTCGGTTCCTAAGCTCTGGTCTATGCGCCGCACAGTATTCGGTTTAGGCAGTGCTCAGGTGACATTCACCGCATTAATTGCCGGTTTAGTCGCCTACTTATTCGGTCAAAATATGGTTGCTGCGGTGGTGATTGGCTCTGCTGTGGCGCTATCATCAACGGCGATTGTGCTAAAACTGGTTAATGATCAAGGCTGGATGCGTCGCCGACATGGCGAGCTCTCTGTCAGTGTGCTGTTATTTCAAGATATTGCCGTGGTACCGCTACTGATTGTATTACCTTTGTTATCTCCTAGCAGTGAAGCCATGGGCGCTGTTGAAATCGCTTGGGGGCTGTTCACTGGTATTTTGGCCTTTTTAGCATTGATGTCATTTGGTAAATGGATTTTACCGCGTATTTTTGATGAAGTAGCCCGCTCTCGCTCTAACGAATTGTTTGTATTATCAACCTTAGTGGTGGTGTTAGTTACTGGGGCGTTTACCCAGTGGCTGGGATTATCCATGGCGTTAGGTGCCTTTATAGCGGGGATGCTGTTAGGGGAAAGTCAGTATCGACGTCAGTTAGAAGCGGATATTAGACCATTTAGAGATTTACTGATGGGACTGTTTTTTATCTCCATTGGTATGCTATTAAATTTTGCTATTGTTGTTGAGTTTTGGTGGCAAATTTTATTAATCCTCATTGCAGTGTTAATGACCAAAATCTTAGTGGTGTTTGGTTTATTAAAGCTTGGGGGCGAGCAATTTAAAGTGGCATTAAGTACGGCTATCAGTTTGGCTCAAGTGGGCGAATTCAGTTTTGTGGTATTAGCCTTGGCGGTTAATTATCAGCTATTAGAAACTCAAATGAGTACCATTTTAGTGATGGTGGCGGTGTTATCCATGTCCATCGCACCTTGGTTAGTCAGGCATTGTGTTGATATTGCGGCAAAAATTGAGGGTAAAACCAATAGTAAAGATCAAATGGATGAAGAATTCATTTTACCCAGCCCTGATGATGGCGACTTGGTATTAATATTAGGTTATGGCCGTGTAGGGCAAACCATTGCGCGTTTTTTAAAAACCGAAGCGGTGCCATTTGTGGTGCTGGACTTAGATCCCAAACGTGTTTCTGAAGCCCGCGCTGCAGGCGAGCCGGTCTATTTTGGTGATGCCTGTAAAATGGGCTTGTTAAAGCAAATTGGTATTCGCCGAGCCAGCATGGTGGTGATCACCTTTGGTGAGTCAAGGCAAGTTGAAGACTGCTTAGCATTATCACGTAAATTAGCCCCTGAAACTAAAATTATTGTTCGCACTACAGATGATGCTGAATTAGAAAATTTAACAGAAGCTGGCGCCACTCAAGTTATTCCAGAAAAGCTCGAAGGCAGTTTAATGCTGGTGTCGCAAGTGCTGTATAAATGTGGCGTGCCGCTACCAAGAATTATTAAACGTTTAGAGTCTGAGCGCCGTAATCACTACCAATATTTACATGGTTTTTTCACTGGCGCCGAAACCGACTTTACCTTGGAACTGCTGCATGCTGTGGCGTTAGATACAGGTGCAGATGCTATCGGCAAGAAACTCACCGATATTGACTGGTCGCAGTTTAGTGTTGAAGCACGAGCTGTTAGACGTAAAGGTGAGGAGATAAGTCCACCGCCGGATGATTGGGTGTTTGAGCGCCGTGACATTGTGATGGTGGTAGGAAAACCCCGTGCAATTGAAGCCATTGAAGAGCACTTATTACAAGGCTAGTTGCAAGGCTAGCATCAATTAGCTTACGCACTCTATGATATTAGCCTTAAAAAAAATAATTAAAGCGCATGTCACGGTAGAATTTTACAGGCATCTTCCATAGAATGGATGGTTACGCTCGTTGTTGTGTAGCCATCTTTTGCTACTGCTCGTATGGAATAATGCATGTCTGCCAAATTGTTTAATCTTCCAATAAAAATTACCTTAGAACTTGTTGCTAAGCTATTTTCATCTACTCAACTGCAAAAGGCGCAGAATTATTTGATTGAAGGGCGGGTACTCGACGTTCACGCCAGTCAAGATAACCACAATGTTGAATCCTATGTGGTAGGAACCGCCACCGAGCCTTATCGTCAAGACATCAGCTTGGTCAATGTCAATCATAAAATCGTGATGAAATCTCATTGTACTTGCCCTGTTGCTAGCAATTGTAAGCACGTTGCCGCAGCGTTACTGGCGTTAGTGGATAAAAAGCCAGTTGAAGAGCAGCGTCTTAGCCAATGGATTTTACAATTAGATAAGCAAGATACCCTCACACAGACCGAAGATGATGAAGATAAAGAACGGATAATCTTTGTGTTATCAAGCGATCATCATGGTATTTTTGTTGAGTTTAAACGCAGTAAATTAAACAAAAAACTGCAGTACAACAAAGGCAGTAAAGTTGCGTTAAATGATGTGAAGTATCATCTTCCATGGTGGATTAACGCTGAAGATAGCCAAATCATCAGCTTATTATTATCGTCTTCAAAAAGTGCCTCAAAAATCTATCTTGAAGGTGAAATTTGCGCACTGGCATTAAATAAGATGATCCAACTTGGCAGTTGCTTTTGGGAAGAAAGCCGCACCCCAATTCAGATGACCCGCGCATTAACCCCAGACTTTATTTGGCAAGAAACTGATACCCGTCATACGCAAATCAGTATGACCATGCCTGAGCTTGAAAACTGGGAGTTTATTGCCACCAATCCACCGATGTTTATGGATTTAGACTATCTAAAGATTGGTCATTTGGATACTGACTTAAGCGTTGAAAAATTAAAGCTATTGCAACAAATGCCGCCAGTGCCATTAGATAAAGTCGACGATATCAGCGATAAAATGTTGCGTCACTTTTCCCCTAAAAGTGTCCCTGTACCCAGTGAAATTGAATTTTATGAAATTGAGCAGCCATTAGTCGCAAAGCTGACTTTTACCATGGTGCAATTAAGCGACAGCGCAGTTATGCAGCCGGTATTACAGCTGCAGTTTGGCTATGGCGATATGCTGTTGTCAGGCAAATTAGCTCGCGAAAAAATCACCTTGATTAAGCAAGGTAAAGTCCAGTATCAAATTCATCGTGATCCTGAGCAAGAAGCGCAAGTGGTGCAGATACTACAAAGCTTGCAATTGCAACTTATTGATAACAGCCTGCTGACTTATAATCATGCCAGTAGCTTTTACAGTTTAGGCTTAATGCCTGATATGGTGAATGAGTGGGCCCAGCTCACCACCTTTGGGGTGATGACCTTAGAAGACTTAGGCTATAACGTAGAGTTTGCCCTAGAGTTTGACCTTAATATTGTTGAAGCCGACATTGAAGTTGACCTTGACGATGATGAAGACAGCGGCTGGTTCTCACTGTCACTTAATGCTGATATTGATGGCCAAAGTGTACCTTTATTAAGTTTAGTTGCCCGTTGGCTGCAGCAAAATGGCGAGCCAGATGACGAGCAGGAGCTCATTCTGCCAGGGCCTAATGGCCGCTTTGTGAAGATTAAAGCCAAAACCATTAAACCGCTTATTTCGGTTATCCAAGAGTTATTCCAGCGTGGTGGTGGCGACCAACTAGAAGTCCCTCGCAATCGGGCTGACTTATTGAATGAGTTATCAGAAAGCGATATTCGGTTACTTAATGGTGAGCGCGTTAGACAGTTAGCCAATAAACTTACCGAGTTTAAAGGCATAGAGTCAGCGCCGCTGCCAGAAGGGCTTAATGCCACCTTACGTGACTATCAAAAGCAAGGTTATGACTGGCTGTGTTTCTTAAAAGAATACCAATTAGGCGGTATTCTTGCAGATGATATGGGGCTAGGTAAAACCCTGCAAACGCTCGCTTTTTTACTTAAAGCGAAACAATCAAAGCAACAAAGCAGCGCAGTTAATCCACAGGCATTTAGGCCCAGTTTAATTGTTTGTCCCACCAGTTTAGTGGGCAACTGGTTTAAAGAAGCACAAAAGTTTACCCCAAGTTTAAAAGTGCTGGTGGTACACGGCAGTAAACGTCAGGCATTACTTGAGCAGATTGCAGATTACGATGTGATTGTGACCACTTATCCTTTGATCTTGCGTGATGAATTGTTCTATAGCGAATACAGCTTTGAGCATATTATTTTAGATGAAGCACAGCAGATTAAAAATGCCCAAGCAAAAGTCACTCAAGCGCTTAAAACCTTCAAAGGCCAATTTAGATTATGCTTATCAGGTACGCCACTTGAAAACCATTTAGGCGAGTTAAAATCACTAATGGATTTTTGTTTACCGGGATTATTAGGTCAGCATAATTACTTTAATAAAGAATTTAGAGGCCCGATTGAAAAGCAAGCTGATACTGAAAAATCGGCGATATTGCTCAATCGTATTGCGCCGTTTTTACTGCGCCGCACCAAAAGCGAAGTAATGTCGGAGCTACCAGAAAAAACCATAATCATTCAAACCTTAGAGTTAGAAAAAGATCAGCGTAATTTATATGAAAGTATCCGTTTAGTGATGGAGAAAAAATTACGTGAATTGTTTGCTAAACAAGGTGTATCAAGCAGTCACATTGAGTTTTTAGATGCATTGCTTAAACTACGCCAAGCCTGTTGTGACCCACGCTTAGTGAAGCTAGAGCAAGCGCAGTACGTCAAAGATAACGCCAAACTCACTTGGTTGACTGAAAATGTACCCGAGATGGTTGAAGAGGGCCGTAAAATCCTTATTTTCAGCCAGTTTACCGGTATGTTGGCGCTAATTGAGCAAGAGTTGATTGATTTAGGCATAAGCTATAGCAAGCTTACAGGGCAAACCCGTAACCGTCAGGTTGAAATTGACGCCTTCCAAGAAGGTGAAATTCCGGTGTTTTTGATTAGCCTAAAAGCGGGCGGCACAGGGCTTAATTTAACCGCCGCCGATACCGTGATCCATTTTGACCCATGGTGGAACCCGGCTGCCGAAAAGCAAGCCACAGATAGGGCGCACCGTATCGGTCAGCTCAACCCTGTATTTGTGTATAAACTGATTGCCCAAGGGACGGTAGAAGAAAAAATTCAAGAGATGCAGCAGCACAAACAAAGCCTAGCTGATAGCATTCTTGCAGGCAGCGCTAAAAGCCAGTGGACAGGTAATGCAGATGATTTACTGTCACTGCTTCGCTAGTCGCTTGTTAGTAAGTCATTGATGGGGTTTTATTTAGCCTTAACAAATTCATCCAAACAATCAAACACATTGATATGTTGATATTGCCAATAGAGCTGAGATAACTCAGCTCTATTTTTTTTATGCTCAGCTTGCTGACTAGCATCGTTTTTATCCAACGACGTAGCAAGGTAAGCCATAAGTTGGCTAAATTCAGTTATCACCCTACCCGCAGCAGGAATAGACGCTGCATAGTCATAGCATTGGCGGCTGTCAGTACTATATTGCTGCTGATCAAATTGATAAAACACAATATCCGCTTGGCTTTGCAGCATATCGATATACAAAGACGAATAATCGGTAATTAATAGATCAACCTCATTAATAATTTCATAGGTATCTTGCCAATCACTGATATTAATAATGTTAGGGTAATTGGATATATCATTGCCAAGTTGGGCTTCATTAGGGTGAAGCCGTAATAAAAATAGCTGCTTATTAGCAACTAAATAAGCCGATAACAACTCAAAATCAAATGCTTGCAAATAAGGATTCGATTGTTTTTCAGCAAGGGCAGAGGCGTCACGCCATGACGGGGCATAAAGAATAATACTGTCAGCGTGATTAATTTGCTTAAGTTCATCAGCTAAGGAATTTGATTCGGGGTAGTGGCTGTAATAATCAGTGCGCGGATTACCGCAATTGAGCATTTGGTTAAGGTTGATGTTAAAGGCGCTGGCAAAAAGGTTGGCCACTAAATCACTGGGGGCAATCATATGATCAGGCTTTACTTTTTGCTGGTGGTATAAACTTGCAGAGTTAAGCTTTTCGCTCAGGCTTTTAGGGTGATAAATCGTTAATAAGGGGCCGTTGTTAATATCATACTCAATACGTTTTAGCGGCGAGCCATGCCATAAATTAACCTTGGTGGCACCTTTAGCAAAATACTGATTAATATCACCAATATAACTAGTATAGAAATAAAACTCAGCGGTTAACGCATGATAAATCCCTTTGGCGCTCCAGCGGTGATACGCCTCATAGCCTTGTTGGTTTAATGCGCTGATAACATCGCCATCGCCACTTATCCAAATCGCGCGGATCGTTTTTGTGCGCTGCCAATGTAAAAACAGGTATTTGCTATTATCGGCAAATTTATTTTTATAACACCCCATCACTGCTTTGCGCGTTCTTGGCGTTAAGCCAGATAAAAAATATACGCTTTGAGTCATGACATATTTGATGCTATTGGCAATAAATTGGCTCATGCAATGTCTCCTTGACTGTAAATTCCTTTAAATACAAAGTTTAGCACTAAACTGCTAATAAGCTTAGGCCGCTTTAACAGATTTAACCGCGAGGTTATTTTTAATCTCAGTGGTTGAAATATCGTCGGTACGGGTGAGGTACATGACTTCGCACTGGCTTTTTAAGAAATCAAATTCACCTTGCCAATCATCGCCGATGGCAAAAATATCAACATCAAAACGGCTAACATCAGCTGATTTTTGCTGCCAGTTATGCTCAGGAATGACCTTTGATACATATTTACAAGCCGCCACAATTTCTACCCGTTGCTGGTAGCTAAAGAAAGCTGCCTTGCCTTTTAGGGCATTAAATTCATCGGTAGAAACCCCAACAATCAGTTGATCGCACATTTTGCTTAGGCGCTGAAATAATCTCACATGGCCAAAGTGGAATAAATCAAATGTACCGTATGTAATGATGGTTTTCATAATGAATATCCTTTTTAATCAGTAATTAGCTGCAATCTCTAATTTAAAATCAATTTAGCTTTTAATGATGATGTCAGCTTGTTTGCTGTGAAACTTTTGCTGCAATATGTTTGCTAGGTAAAGTGGCTTTTGCGCTTGGGCAAATTCCATTTCAACCATTTGTATTTCTTCATCAGGGGTGTGCTGGTCAAAGTTCAATTGCACCGGACCATAGACGCCATAAGTGGTGTTGCTGTCATGCAAATGCTTATGTTTACTGGATGCGCCAAATAGGGCTAAATCGCCTTTGGCTGCTAACCAAAGTTGTGGCAGTAGTGAAAAAAACTTGTTGTTAAAATTAAACTTGTGCGCTTTAACGGCTTTATTGTGGTTGTTAATCACGGTTTCAGTCAGCAGTGGTTTATTGGGCTTGATGATCAATGCGCCCACAAATAAGGTCAGTAATAGTGGTGACAGTAAGATATAAAACATCATCATTAGTCCACGCTGCATTAGCGTGTGGTAATTACTGGCGCTTTGGGTCGATGTGGCGATTAAACTTTGATCTTCAATTTTGCTCCAACTGCTGGTTTGTGGGTCTATCATCAAGTCTTGGGAAATGATTTTATTGTTAACCGATAATTGCGGCCCAACATAGGTATTAGGCAAAATAATACTGTTTTGGATCTGGCTATCTTCAATAAAGCAGTATTTTCCCACCACCACCGCATCAGTTAATTGAGCTTTATGAGACACTTTGGTGTATTCACCAATTGCGCCATACACCTCGGCGCTATCTAATTGCGGCAGCTCGCATTGGGCTTCAACCATAAGGCTTTGGTTGCTTGAGCCTGTTTGGTGTTTGCGACCTTTACTGCTAAATATTTTGCTACAAATCACAAATTCAGTGGCTGCCACATAGCCTGATAAGCTGTCTAAATAAAAGCACTGACCATGAAGCACTTGGGCGATACTATCATCATGATCTACCGCTGTGGTTTGCAGTGGCCAGTTAAGCAATTGATTGTGTTTCCAGCCAGCGGGTAGCATCATCATTCCAGGGTTACGCTGCTCCATTGTTGCGTGAACAAATTTGGTGGGTACCATGCTGGAAAATGCCACAAAACGCTCTAGGCAAGGGCTTCTTAATATATCGCCTCGAACCACTAATGCCTGGGTGGTGTTATCGATATGCATTCTGGCAAGCACGCTATTAACTGCTTCTTGTGGCTTACTTAAAAAATACTCAATATTCAAACCCCATTGCTGGCCATTACCAATTTGGGCTTCCAGTTGTTCTGCATCAGCGCAAATCACCATTTTGACTTGGCTTATGCCTGCATCCGCTAAATCTTCTAGGGTGTACTCCACTAGAGGCTTGTTTGCTAGCGGTAATAGCGCTGGGCAATATTGCTGGTTTAGCGGCGCTAATTCATTTCCATTGCGGTTGGCAAATACGATAGCTTGCATAAGGTCTCCTAGTAGGCGCCACGCGCCAAAAGTACAGCTGGAATAGTTTTTAATAACAGTGTGATATCTTCTTTAAGCGATTGTTTGTAGATGTAATCAATGTCCAGTTCTACTTGCTTATCAAAAGGAATATCTGAGCGTCCGCTAACTTGCCAAATGCAGGTGATGCCAGGTTTTACCCCTAATCTGCGACGGTCGCTTAACTGATATTGGCTTACTTCATTAGGTAGTGCAGGTCTTGGGCCAACTAGTGACATATCACCAATTAACACGTTCCAAAGTTGTGGTAACTCATCGATTGAAGCTTTGCGGATAAGTTTTCCTATGGTGGTAATACGCGGATCTTGCTTCATTTTGAAAATGACGCCACCTTGCATTTCATTGTTTTGTTTGATTTTTTCTAACCTTTGCTCGGCATCAATATACATTGAGCGAAACTTCCACATGGTGAATGCTTGGTTATTTTTGCCACTGCGTGTTTGTGAAAAAAAGATCGCCCCTTTCGACTCAATTCGGATACTTAATGCGGTTAACGCAAATAATGGCGCTAATAAAATTAGCAAAATGCTAGCAGCAACAATATCGAATGTGCGTTTTGCAAATTGGCCACATTTGATTTTAAAGAAGTACCAATGACGGTTGTGATTTGAAATAGCTGATAGCGGCTGAGCCTTAGCTTGGCTGGTGGCTGAGCCCAAATTTAGCTGTTGTTTTTGCTTTAACACTCGCGCTAAAAATAGCGGGTTACCCACCACGTAGCGTTTCCACATGCGTTGTGGCTCTTGTGCTAAGCGCCATATCCATTCCATTCCTACTTGTCTGACAGCAATAGGTGCACGAGAAACATTATTGGCGAAGTAATCAAACAGTCCACCAACCCCAACGGCTGCGCCCACCTTTAATTGATATTTATGTTGCTCAATCCAATGTTCTTGCTTTGACGCCCCCATGCCGACGAGTAGTAGCTGCGCCCCTGATTGATTGATTTGCTCAATCACCTCTTGTTGGTTGCTTTCATTTAAATAACCATGATGACAGCCCACTATCTGTAAATCAGGGTACTGCTGTTTAAGGTTGGTTGCCGCCTCTTCAGTGGTGCCAGCAGTTGCCCCCAGGAAAAACAGTTTTATCCCTTGCTCACTGGCGCGTTGACACAGTAACGGCAGCATATCAGTACCATTCACATTGTCTTTAAGGCCGATACCGTGTAGCTGGCAAGCAATACGAATACCGCTACCATCAGCAAAAACTTGCTGGCATTGATTGAGAATATTTTTATAAGAGCTGTCTGTTGAGGCAATGTTCAAGCAGTCTGCATTTACAAAGGCAAAATGTTGGGTTTCATCGCCCACAGAGTGCTGCGCTGCTTTAACCAGTTTTTCAACACTGTCAGCCATTTTATTATTATCAATATTGACTCCAAGTAAGTTGAATTGCTCAGGGTAATTCAGCTCAGTAGAGACAACAATTAAACGGCAAATTAGGCACTTACTTAGGTTAATTAGGTAATGAAATAAGCTGCTAAATTCAGGGGCTGCATTATTGATATGTTCAATCCCCATATTGCGCTGCATTTTTTCAATGGAAAAAACACCAGGGCGGCTATTGGTTGAACTTGGCTCAAACACGCAATACTCAAAGGCACTGCCTAAAAAACCAATATCGCCTTTAATGATCCCCAATAAAAACGGCAGTCTTGAAAAGCGCCCTTGGCTAAATTGATACAGCGCAACTTGGCGATCTGATACATGAATGTAGATAGCATCAAAAATAGCTTGCTTTGAGCAGGCAAGTATTAAGGTTTTAAACACCATTATTGGTAGCATTAAAACCAGTAATATTATCGCCATAAAGCAATCAAAAGCGCGGACTGACAATAAGGTTGAGTCTGATGCCTGCGACTGGGTTTGAGTGTTTACTGATTGATGAGCGTCCATACCGTACCTCATAAAATGCAATGATTAATCGTTCGATACCTTGTTAAAGCACGAACTATTCCATATTTGTTAAGTATCTAATTAATAGTGTGTTATTGTGTTTTTAACTGTTTTTTTCGGTGGGTTTTTAGCAAGGGGCTTGCAATAAAAAGCTGACTTTGCAGAATGCGAATCGCACTGCAAAGCCAGAACAGGGAAGATGAGATAAGAGCTGCGGGTTACAATTTACTTTGTTGCATAAATTCACTTGAAACGCCGTCACGTGAAATACGTAGTTTTTGTAAAATGCCGATAAATTTTTGCCCAACAGCTTCGATAGCGATATAACCCCAAGCAGGTATTATCCACTGCGCATATGCGGCAATCATGGTGGTGACGGTTTTAAAGGTTTCACTTCTTATAATGCTAGGTGATGCTTTCATCGCGCGGTTAAACAGCTTTACAGCAGCGCTGCCATCACCAATGCGAATAGCTTGTCTCGATAAATAACGTAATTGGAACCCGCGAGCAGACTCTTCATGTTGCTTTAATAATTTAGGAGCAAAACCACGGGCTTTTTCAATCATTTTCTCCCATGAGGCATATTGCTTCTCAAGGTTTGCTGATAAGCCACCATGATTAAGGCGGTAGTAAGTTAATGGCTCTGGTAGCCCTTCAATTTCCCAAGAGGTGGTTGCAGCAATACGTAACCAACATTCAATATCTTCTGATTGGCGGAAGTTCTCATCAAAGTAGCAGCTGTGGCGATTTTTACTGCTTGCTGGCTGAAAGCGTATGTCGTTTATGGTGCTGCGGCGAATAACCGGCGCTGAGCCATTTCCTACAGGGTTACGGCATAATAAATGGGCAGCATCAATGTCAAAAAGTTTTGGCATTTGATAAAAATCGATAAACTTACCTTGATAATCAATAAAGCTTGAGCGTGAAAAACTTAATCCAACGTTGGGGTTCTTATCTAAATGCACCACATGGCGCTGTAGTTTTTCAGGGTGCCATAAATCATCAGAATCAATAAAGGCCACAAACTCACCTAATGAATGACGGATGCCGGTATTTCTTGCCGCTGCTAAACCTTTGTTGGTTTGATGACGGATGATATGTACTCTTGGATCGCCGATAAATTGTTTACATATTTGCATGCTATTATCATCACCGCGATCATCAACAATCAATAGCTCGAAGTTGTCATAGGTTTGCTTTAATACTGATTCAATAGCCGATTTAACAAACTGTTCAACGTTATAAACTGGCATTACTACTGAGATTCTAGGAGACATAATGTTTTCCTTAACTGTTTGTAACAGTTGGTTGATTAAATGAGATACGGCTGCTGTACCAGCAAAGCCAAGGCATAATAATTAAGTAAGTCACCATCACACTCAGTGCGACTGTGCTTAAGCTGAACTGACTTGCAACACTGATCACCAGGGTTAACAAAGCGGTGATAGCTAAATTGAGTTTGAAATTTAAACGGCTATGGCCGTGGGCAAGTAATAACTGACTGGCGGCTTCTGCCATTGGGCGAACAAGGCCGCTTAAACATAAGAAGATGAACACTGAAATGGCATCGGTTGTTAACCATTGCTCACCGTATACAAATGGCACGTAAAGGGGCGCAAGTGTTGTTTGTAAGATGATGATAGGGGCGGTAATCGCGCTAATGGCCATCACACTGTGACGAAACTTCTGCTTAGCAACTTGTTGGCTATTTGCTACATTGCTCGCGATTTTATCGTCGCTACAAAGGTGCGAGTAAAACGCGGTACCAAAGCTTTGAACTAGCCCTAAACTGATCCCCAAGCTGACGTTGTAAGCAAAGAAGTAAACCCCCAGAGCCTCAACCCCCATGAAGTAACCAATGACCAGATAATCAATGCTTTGTCTTAGGGTGTTAATCAAATCGCTTGAGCTCACCGGAATGCTAAAGCTAAGGATTGATTTAACATTTTTAACGGATGCTTTTTGGGTAAAAGTCGGTAACGGATTGCCATTTTTATGCAGGTAAATCCAGACCAATACCATCACCACTTTAGGGATAATAATGGCCCACAAGCCAAAGCCGCTCAGTGCAAGTATTGCAGTTAAGATGCCATCGCCCACGGTTTGCCAAAGGTTGGCGCTAGCCACTTTACGCATATTGTTGTTACGTAAGTTCACCGTGGCGTACAACATGCCAAATGGCAGTAATAAATAACTACTGGCAACAAACAAGATAGGCAGAACAAGTTGGCTGTCTTGGTAGTAATAAGCCAGTGGTAAGCTGATTAAACTCATTAGTGCAAAGGCAATAAGGCAGGCGCCGAAGTTAATCACATTGGCGCTGGCTAAGTTGTCTTTAAACTCGGTATCATTCATGCGAATAAGTGCTGCTGAAGTAATGCGGCGAGTTGGAGTACAAATTAATTCAAATAGGGTTAAGGTAATGGCCACTTGACCGAAGATTTCTGGTGTCAGTAATCTCGCGGTTATCACGCTAGCTGCTAATCTCACAATACGGCCACTAAACTGAGCACTCGCCAACCACATTAGGTTTTTACCCAATGTACGAATGCCTTGATTCAGCATTTGATTGACGGTCGTTTTAGGACCTAGTGAGTTAGTGGTTGTTTGCATTATTTGTACCCTTGATCTTGTTAGCTAATTTGATCTTGTTTGCAAATTCAAATTAGGACTAGCTGACTGCATACAAGGGGAGTTACACTTATCGTGCCAACTTTTATATGTATGTTTTAATTGGGTTTTATTATTTTATGGGGTAAGTGCTGCTGAGGTGTTTTAGCAAATTGAGATAGGGCCGTTGCAGTTTGCAATACTTTAACTGAGAGCATCAAAGCGCTTTTCATTGGTTTGCTTTGATGTATGGCGTTAACCCGTTTAGGATTGATTTAGCTATTCACTTTAGCTATTCACTCTAGCTAATAGTGGTGCCAGCGTGTATTGGCAAGTGAGTGAAAGGCAAAACTAACAGGATGGACAAATGAACAAATCGACCTCTTTATTGATGAGCATGGGTTTGCTGCCAGCGAGCTTAACCTTGTTAGCTGGATTAACTTTATCAGGCTGTAGCCAAGATGTGCCAAAGCAGCAAACTGAGCAATCGACTATGCAATCAAGTGCGCAATCAAGTGCGCAATCAAGTGCGCAATCAAGTGCGCAATCAACTGCAGCAGTTGAAAGTAGCTTGTGTACTCAAGCTTGGTTTAAGCAAGTAGATCAACAACTGATTTCAGGCGATGGTCAAGGTCATGGGCCTGACTTAGGCTCAGATGAATGGCAGTCGGTGATTGAATTTAAGCTAGGTGTAAGGGGCGACACTGATGTGCCAAATCGACACTCTAAGGCTTGGTGCGCGTATGTGCAGCAGAAGTTATCTCAGTAACCAGCTGCCATTATCTATGTGAGTGTTATCCATTTTTATCAGCTCTTATCAAGGGCTGACTTCTGCGTCACTTTAGCGGTTAGCGCTTAAAGAGGGGTGATAGCTGTGCATGCTATGGGGTTTAATCATCTATTACCAAAAAATTGTTGATAATGTAACAACTATTAGCCCCTTTAAGCATAGGGATCTAGCGACTATAATCAACGTTCTTATGTCGTTAGGAAGTTATTTTAATTCTGTTTGCTATGGCGGGGTTAAATAAGCTTATAATCATATAAAGTGCTTAATTAATAAAAGTTTTTTACATAAAAAGTTAAAAGTAACTTATTAAATAAGCATTTGTTTTGAGTTTATTTAGCTTAGCTAAGCAAAGTAATGATTTTATTGAATACTTTATAACTTATGGCATTCGGCAGTTGCATTTCCCGTGGATGAAAGCCGGGAATATTAATGAAAGTGGAGACAGTAAATATGACACATCCAATTATTGAAGACTTAAACAATCGCTATACAGCAAAGCGTTATGATCCTTCAAAGCGTGTTTCAAAAGAAGATTTAGCGGTGATCTGTGAGGCGATGCGACTTTCAGCATCTTCAATTAATTCACAGCCTTGGAAGTTTATTGTGCTTGAAAGTGATGCAGCAAAACAAAGAATGCACGACACTTTCGCCAATAAATATCAGTTCAATCAGCCCCATGCTAAAGCCTGTTCTCATATTATTTTATTTGCCCATAACCCTCACTATACCCGTGACGATTATGCCAAAGTGGTTGATAAGGGCATTGAAGATGGTCGCACAAAACCTGAAAATCGTGAGCAAGCTTTTGGTGGTTACTCTTTTGCTGAATTAAATACCGATGCACAGGGCAATAACGAGGCCTGGACACGCTCTCAAGCTTATCTTGCACTGGGTAACACCTTGCATACTTTAGCCCGTTTAGGTATCGACTCGACCACAATGGAAGGGGTTGATAGTAAACTTATCGGTGATATTTTTGCCGAAGAATTAGATGGTTATGAATGCTATGTTGGTTTAGCTATCGGTTACCATCATAGTGATGAAGATTACAATGCCAGCTTACCTAAGTCGCGTCTTGCATTTGATCAAGTGATAAAAATTATTTAATGGCGTAAGCCATAGCCGCTGTGATGACAGTGTTTTGTTACCACTTAGGTAACAAAACACAATGATTAGTCCTTCAAGGCAGCGGCTTTTTTGAGTACGGCTTCAGGCTCTTCAGCTCGCAGCGTCATACCTAATACAATTAATCCCGGCCAAAATAAATAGGCTAGAATTTCTAAATTCTCGCCGAAGGTATATAAACTTAACATCAGTAAAATTGCCATGCCGACTCTGGCCATAGGCTGACTAAATAATCGGATCAATAATATCAAGAAGGTGACTAACATCGGAATTGCTAACGCTACAGCGCCGACAACGCCTTTAACAAACAATAATCCATACCAAGTATGATGCGAGCCTATGGGCATGTATTCCACCATGTGCGGCCCTCGCTCAACGATACCATGGCCAAAGATCACCGCTTCATTCATCCACCTTTCAACGGCAATATCAGCCAAAGCTTGACGAACGCGAGTTGAATCGGCGCGGGCAGCTTTTATGGCGGCAATACTGATTTGTATTTTGTTGATAGTTGCTTCACCGACAACCCCAATAAGTAACATTAACGGGCTAAGTAAAAAGTACAGTAAAGGTGAGCGCACAAGTTTAAATAGGGTGAAAAAGCCGATTAAGGCGAAATAACACACCAAGCCAAGACGGGATTGCGACATTAATACCATCAGTAAACTGCCTGCAATGCCCCACTTTTTCCAACGTGAACCCTTTTCTTGTACGGCAAAAATAAAATATAAGTTACCTAGCATGCCTAATGCCGGTGCCCATGGGGTAAACAGACGCCAGCGGGGAACGCCGCTGCCAGGGTCGATTTCATATAAACTGACGCTGAAAAACTCAGGCCCTGGGCCACCAATAATGCTCAGTGGCGACACATATAAGGTGCTGGGCAAGCCAACTTTCCAAGCAATTAAAAACAGCGGGAACAGCAAAATAGTATGTTTGCAGACTCTGCAGCAGGCGCGATAAATAATTTCAGGCCGAATAGATAAGCAGCCAATAAGCGGAAATATTGCCAGTAAGGCCCAGCCTTTGGCCCAGCCAATAGATGATTTAATTAATTTGCCAATACCTAAGCCAAAATCGAGGTGGCCGACCACTAAGGCAATAAGCATGAACAACATGCCAAACACCCATACATAATGGCTGATGCTAATTCTATATGTTTGCTGACCTGAAATTTTTTTATAAAGTAAGCGTGCAAATAGCACCCATGCAATCACAGGTGCAATGACATATAAAGCACCAAACAGCCAAAATAAATAACTATAAACAATGCTGTTGTATATTATTTTTTCGTCAACATTTTGCGCAACAATGGTTTGCGGATCCATAAAATGCTCAACCCTAGCAGTAACATGAAAGAAGCGCTTAACCCACCAAAGATAATTAGTATGCTGGCTAATTTATTGGGAGAATGAGCTAAACTCGGCGGCGAAAATAATTGCAACATGGGGTAAGCCGAGTAGATATCTGATTTACCCACATCCAATTTTGCCATCGCAGAGGTTAATACCGTAGTGGCTAACTGGTGTTCACGTTGTAAATCTGCAAGCTTGGCGGCATCATCGTTACTGTGCTGCAAGCGTAGCTCCCACTGATCAATTTGCGCGATCAGTGAATCTACTTCTGATTGCGTCGCTTGTCGTTTTGAGGCTATGGTAATGAACTCTTGCATCATCACTGCGCGGCCATCAACATCATCCACCGTTAGCATCATTAAAATTTTCTCATCTTGAAATCCAATAATGGTATTAAAGCGCTGCTTCATACTATCGAAGATACTGTCTAACTCTGCTTTTAGGGTGACTAATGTCGGGTGACGACGACCCAAGCGCCCAGCATTTTCAATGTAAGTGGTATTGGCGGTGTTGTGTTTTTCAAGTAACTGCTGAAACAGCTTATCATTGTTGAGTTTGAGTAAAATCGCAGCTTGTGAGTCATTAATGCCAAGGTGTTTTTCATAGAGTTCATAGCTGGCATTTAAACCTTGCAGTGACGCTGAAAGGGTCACTTTACTATGGCGTAAGCGCTCAATGGTGATGGCTAACTCTTTAAACTGATCAAGGGTTATTAGGCCTCGCTCAGATTGAAAATCCAGTAATTGCTTTTGAGTTTGCTTTACTCGGGCGTTATAGCTTTTCAGGCTACGTTGAATACCTCGCTCGCGCAGGCTATTTTCATCAAAACGCAGATCATCAAGAATGTCTTGTAAAGAACGATACATAGCCCAGCCACGTTTTTGAGCTTGCTCTGGCGATGCGCCATTAATACTAAACTCCATTAAGCCCGTTTGACTGGGGAGTTTAAGTTTGGGTTTTGGTATTTCATTGCTAGGCACTTTTAAATAAAACGCAGCGGTTTGCATCAGCAAGCTGCTCATGGAAATCGCTTTAAAATTCTCTCTTGGATCAATGGCCGAGCTCATATAAGGCGAGCTATTGGAGCTACTTGCTTGACCAAGGCTGTCAAGGCTTAGGGAAGACCCCGCTGCGACCCCAGGTAATATGACCACCCATTTACTTTCGTATTTGGTGGGGGTTAGCGCGATAAAAACAGCCACCAACAGCCAGACAATGAGCAGTGATATCAAGGCTGTTTTGATGTACAGGCGTTTACGGGCTTTAGGGGTTAAGTGGCTGCCTTCTAATGTGGCGCGTTTAATCCAATATAAATAGGCAAGTTCAGAAAAGCTGGCGTAAACTTGCTCTGTTTCGATGTCAGTGTTTTGTGCGCTTTGGGTTTCATTTTCAAGCTTAACGTCAGTATCAGCACTGGAGCTTGTGTGCGCCCCTGCCCCAGAGTCTGCTTGTTTCTGGCTCTGTTCGCCTTTGCCGCTTTTGCAGTTTCCTTGGCTCATTATTGTCTCCTTACAACCATCCGATAAGGGTTGTTGGCACGACCAATTCAGTTACTGTTCTGGCTATTTCACGGATATTAGTTACGCGAGAGTCATAACAGGCAAGTCCATCACCGGGGAGTAATACTGGGTTTGATTCATTATTCCAGGCCGTTTGAATTAAGCCATCAATTGAGCGTTCGACAATATCTATTTGATTAGATAATGGATTTTTAGTCACTAGGATAACGTAACGACTGGCATTGGTGGTTTGGGCACCACCGACACAGTTGGCCGCAATGGCGCCATTTAGCAAGCGGGTGCCGTAAGGAAAGCGTGTTGCTTCACGGTCTACTGCTGACTGACTATTTGAACTTGCAGGTTGCGTTAAGTTTGACATAAATACCCTGATCCCTGGTGTTGTCAACTGAGAAGGTCTGGCTAATTGATCATTAAATGAATGCGTCGAAGGAACATGTACATGATCGCCAGCCATTAAAGTCATGTTTGGTACTTTCTCTCCCGTTAGCATACCACGTAAATCCATATTGAAAACCTGACCATTACGGATGACCTTAATTGCTGAAATATCAGCATCTGGGCGCACCCCACCAGAAGACTTCACCGCGGCGGCTACATTACGCTGAATGGCTTGGTCACCAGCAAAGTTACTGCCATCATCTTTAAGTTCAATGGGGAGTTTTTTGTTGATCATGTGCTGACCTGGCTCAAATACTGCGCCAGAGGTGGTGATTTCAATAGGTGCCCAGCTAATAGGTAATATACTGATACGCACCGCATGGGCCAACATCAGATTTTCATCGATTAATATGTTTCTGATTTGATTGTTTAATTGATTAAGAGTCAGTCCTGTAACTGAAATTGGCGGTAAATAAGGCAGATAGATATTGCCGTCGGCATCTACTTCCACATCTTTACTAAATTCATCACCATTGAGTATTTTTACCGAAATTTTATCCCCTACAGATAATGACAACGCTTGCTGGGTATCAACCACCATCGACTTATTACCGAAAATTGGCGCAGTAGGGAAAGTCGTATGGTTTGAGGTCACAGCGCTGACCTTTCTGTTATAAGGCGTTTTTTGGCCAAAGTAATGGCAGCTAGTGAGTTGCTGCTCTAAATCACAAACATCTTGCTCAGCTGGTTGCATAGGGGTCACGCAAGCGGTTAAGCCTGCGATAATAGCGATAGAAAGTAGTGATTTGAATATGTTCATTTCTGTTCCCCTTTACGTCCGTGATTTAGTGGTTCCTGCTTAGCTTGCTAACTCTGAGATGATTTGTTCATCAAAGTCAGAGGGTTCAACAATGCTGCTATGACGCAAAAAATCTAACGCTAACGCCTCAGTTTCAAAAATCTCAAAAATATGGTGTAGGCGCGTTAATTCAATTAATGAACGTACCGCAGGACTAGGTGACAGTAATACGATGTTGCCTTGATAATTAAGCGCTTGATTACGGGCGGAGATAAGCACAGATAAGCCACTTGAATCGATGTACTCTAAATGCTGCATGTCGATAACTAAGCGGGTATGGCCTCTATCAATATAATCAACCAGTGCCGCTCGGTAAGTTGGGGTATGAGCCATAAACATTCTGATAGGTAATGTTACTACACTTGCATGTTGGGCTACTTTGATTTCAAATTTCATAACCTGCTCCTAAACATCTATTGATGCGCTAACTTTGATTAACTAAATCGTGATGAGATAAATGACGTCTAAAATTGAATGGGTGGATTAATCATTTATCCTCTGCTTAATCTATAGTTAGCAGGATGCGTGCCAATTATTTAGTTGTTATTAATCAGTGGTTTGAGGTTTTGTTTTGCTGTCGTCTGGCTGTGTGTTGCTTATTGCTAAGCTTTAATTGCGGTTTAAAACTATGTCGTTGCAGAATGCAAAAGCACTGATTACAACTTCACGACCTAGTATTTGCAATTCGCAGTATTGATTTAGTTTATATTGCAGGGAAGGGTCAGCCTAAGTACAGATAATATGAATTTTCGATAAAACGGCTTTGGTTTGATATGGATTGTTTGATATAGAGTGTTTGCTAACTTGTATTTGGGCAAAGACGTATTTCAAGTTGGTTTATGAATGTCTGGACATAACTTTAGCAACTAAATATCTACTAGGTTCTTTCCTAGTAGTGATAAAATATCCGCATTAGAATAACCGAGAAAATCTATGTTTATCCATCATGTTAACGGCATCGACTGGCTGGTGATTACAGCTTTTGAAGAACTTAAAACTTTATATATTGAAGAAGCTGGTGCGATCCCCTTTTGCTTCTCAACCGCCAGCGAATTGAACCTGATTGATCAAGCCAAGCGCACTTATGGATATTTGCCTGCACTCAGCGGCGTAATCACAGATACTGGCACTTTTCAACGTCAGGATAACGAAGAAGATTTGAACCCACAACTTGCCTGCATAGTTGAGGGGCGTGGTCGGGTATTTATCTATCACGGCGGCTTTGTGGCTTTTGTGGATGACGAGCAAACCTTTATTACCCGAATGGACTGAACATTATTCAGTAAGTTGAAATCGGCGAATTGGCATCCTTAGCCATGCAAAGCTGGATTAACTATGTTGTTATCGCTAATGCTTATCAAAGGTGTGTCGCTATTGGTTTAAATTCCGCCCAAAGCATTAGCCCAAGTTTATACTTAATCTCAAGTGAGTGCCTAATACCGTTGCCTGTTGCTGCACCTGATCCATCCATTGATGCATTATCCATAAGCCGCGGCCGTTGGCTTTGTGTTTGTTAGGACAAGTGCTAGGGGGGGCTAGTGGGGTAAAGTTTGAGTTATCTAATATATCAATAATCAACTTGTTATCGTTTTTCTGTAATAACAGCTTAATATCTTCAGCGTCATCAGCGCTGTGCTGTTGCACATTATTGGTGGCTTCGAGTGCACAACTGATGAGTTTGAAGCGTTGTAATGGCTCAACCTTATTGCTGATCAAAAACTGTTCTAGTTCGTCATAAACTTGATCTGCTGTCATTGAATTGATGCTTATGTTCAATTGAGTGTTATTCATATTAACTCCTTAAGCTGTGGGTCACTGTGGGTTAATTCAAAAATATAAGCTGTTAATTTAAGTGCTTATCTTCGTTCTAAATCTAACTCTATAATCAGCAATAATTGGCATACAGTTATCATCACAATGATTGCTATAACTTTTTAATCGGGTGCGGTAAATAGTAGCAGTGACATATCATCTTGGGGTTGCGACTGCTGCCAAAGGTTGAGTAAGTAACTTAAGTGACTCAATAAATTCGCCGCTGGCATGGCTTTAGCTGATAAGCAGCGCTGTTTTAAGCGCTCTAAGCCAAACATGCCAAACTTTGGATGATTAACTTCATACACGCCATCTGAAAACAGCAGTAGTTGCTCACCCGGGTAAAGTTGGTATTGACCACTTTGGTATTGGCAGTGTTTATCAATACCAATTGGCATACCTGTGGGCACATCGATGCTTTGCACATCGAGTTTAGAAATGATTAATGGTAATGGGTGACCTGCATTACACAGTTGTAATTCATGGGTGTTTATATTGATTTTACCTATCATTACAGTGGCAAACTGGCCCAAATTACCAGGATCATCAAAGAGATTGTTTAAGGCATTCATGACCTTTTCTGGCGATTGCTGCCAGTTCATCCTTTGGGGTGATAAGCCTTGGGCGAGGGTAAAACTGAGCATAGCAGCACTGGCACCGTGACCCGATACATCGATAACATAGAAGCCTATCCACTGTTCATCAATTTCAAAGCATTGCAAAATATCGCCTGCAAGTTCCTCTGCGGGTTCAAAATAATGTCGGATAGTCCAATTATTGAAGGCTAAATTATTTTTTGGCAGTAAGGATTGCTGCAAAATCGCAGCTTGGGTCAGTTCAGACTGTTTTTGAGAAAGTAAACTTTGCAGCTGTTGCTTACTTTCAAGTACCGACTTTTTTGCTTGAATGAGCCTTACTGCAGCTTGAATTTTGACTTTTAATACTGAGGCCAAAAAAGGTTTGGTAATGTAATCATCAGCACCTGAGTCCATAGCATAAATCATGTCTTGAGTTTGATCGTTACCGGTTAAAAGCAAGAAGTAACCGGGATCTGTTTTGGTCTTTAGTCTTTTACACAGCTCAACACCGTTCATCCTAGGCATGCGCCAGTCGCTGACAATTAAGTCAAACTGCTGGGTACGGCACTTCTCCAGTGCCGTTAAGCCATCTTCACATTGCACCATCTCAAACTGTACATTTTCCGGCTGAAAACTTTGAATTAAACTGGCAATGTAATAGCGTTCACTGAATGTGTCTTCCACTAACAGGATGGAGATAGTCGACGTTGACGCATTAGCATTTTGCATGGCGATTCTCTATTAAGTTTGTTTAATAACTTATTAAAGCAAAAGCTGTTCCATAATTTTTAAATAATAAAATCAGGTGGTTAAACAGCTTTCTAGTAAGATTTACTATTTGCATTTTCAGATTGGGAATAATTTTTTGCAAAATGCGAACAGGTAATTCATAGTGAGTAATAATGTAGTAAACATTTGCTTTGGAATAGATTTTTGACAGGGTTAAACAGCGCTGTTTGCAAAATGCATCAGGAGAAGGAATTTGTCATTTAGATTAAAAGCGATAATTGCCATTGGATTAATGCAAGTCGTACTATTACTGATGCTAATTGTTAATAGTTTAGCTGTTATCAAAGAGACCAATCAGCAAGAAGCAAGGCAGCAAGCTCAACTTGCAGCGCAGCTGGTGGCTAATAGTATTAACCCTGATAAGGCCCGCGAGTCCATCTTACTGCTTAAACAATCTTTAGAAGCCCACCACATTAGCCATATTGATTCAATCGAAGTATCCAAAGCAGATAAGCTATTGTATTCGGCTCAGCGTAATGGCCAAGGCATGTTTGAGATCATTAAAGCTGTGACCCCAAAAGAGCATACGGTTGAGGTGGTGGCAGTATCTAATAATGGCACTGGCATTCAAATAAGCGTACTTGTTAATACCGATGAATTTGATAATAGCGTTGAAGCAGTGGCGTTGAAATATAGCGCATTAATGATTTTAGTGATCATTTTGATTTCATTTTTATCTTGGTATCAGGGCCTTAAGCTCATCAGACATATTTTTAATATTCAGCATGCCTCAAAGCGGGTGCTTGAAGGGGAATCAGGGGTGCAAGTGGTTGAGCCCGGCACCCAAGATATCACCGATACGACTAACGCCTTTAATGCCATGCTTAAAAACTTGGATGAAAAACGCAGTGATTTACAAGGTGCCAATGTTCGCTTAAATACCATATTAGATTCAGCGGCTGATGGCTTTGTCATTATTGATGTTAACGGCGTGATTAATGAAGTGAATAATGCCGTCAGTAAGTTATTTGGCTATGAAAAAGCACAGCTTATTGATGAAAATGTGTCTATTTTAATGCCGATGGCAGATCGCTTTATGCATGATGGCTATATCAAGCATTATCTTACAACGGGTGATGCAAAAATTATTGGTAACAGTCGTGAGTTAAAAGCGCAGCATAAAGATGGCAGCTTATTTCCTATCGAGCTAACCATTTCAAAAATGCAAATTGATGGTGAGATTCTATTTTTAGGCTTTATCAAAGATTTAACCGAACTTAAAAAAGAGCAACAAACCGCTGCCAGAACTCAATCTATTTTGGTGGCAACCATTGAAGCCACCCATGATGCGTTAATCTCTATTGATATTAGCGGCAGAGTGGTTGAGTTTAATGCTGCGGCGGTCAAACTGTTTGGCTATGAGCGCGAAGAGGCATTAGGTGAAAGGCTGGAAGATTTAATTATTCCCGCAGGTTTCCATAGTGCCCATAAAAATGGCATGGAGCATCACCGCCGCACTGGTGAAGGGCCTGTGCTGAATAATCGCATCGAAGTTCCTGCCCATAATAAAGCTGGCGAGGAGTTTCCGGTTGAATTGCGGGTGATCCCCATTCAATTAGGTGATGAAATGTTCTTCACCGCTTTTTTACGCAATATTTCAGAGCAAAAATCCAGAGAAGAAGAATTAAGATTAGCCAAAGAGCAAGCAGAGGCGGGCAGTGAAGCTAAGTCACGATTTTTAGCCACTATGAGCCATGAAATTCGCTCACCACTGAATGCCGTACTTGGCAGTGTTGATTTGCTTTTAGACTCTCAACTTGAAAAGGGCCAGCGCATGTATGCTCGCGCGGCTAAAGAAGCGGGCTCAGTCTTGTTAAGTACCATTAATGATATTTTGGACTTCTCGAAGATTGAAGCTGGGCAAATGCAACTGGAAGCTAAAGAGTTTCAACCTGATAAGTTAGTCGCGCAAGTGTTACAGATTTTGTCCCATAAAGCCCATGATAAAGGAGTGCATCTTGGCAGTGTTATTGACCGAGATGTACCGCAAATTTTAATCGGAGATGCGCAGCGTATTAGGCAAGTGCTGCAAAACCTGGTGGATAATGCGATTAAGTTTTCAACCGATGGGTGTATTGCTGTTGAGATTGAGATTATCAACCGCGATAACGGCAAGGTGCAACTGAGCTGTAAGGTAAAAGATCAAGGCATTGGGATCAGTGAAATATCACAACAGAAGTTATTTAGAGAGTTTTCTCAGGTTCATGACACGCATACCACCAGTTATGCAGGTACAGGCTTAGGCTTAGCCATATGTTCTGAACTGGCTAAAATGATGGGGGGCAACCTCAGCGTTCAAAGCCAACTAGGCCAAGGAAGTGAGTTTACATTAACTGTGGTACTTGATGAACCTGCTGAAATAACAACTGTTGATATTGCTTTATCAACAGCGCCTCGGGTGTTAGTGATTCACCCCGATATGACCCTTTGTGAGTTAATTGAAAAGCAATACCGCCAATATGGCGTCGAGACATGCTTTGCGCATCAGCTCAGCGAGCTTGATAGTCAATCAAGCAACAACGGCCAATTTGATGTCATCATGCTCGATGAAAGCTGTATTTTAGACTGTGAACATCAAAGCGTAGAGGGCTTATCAAATCGCTATTTGACTAAGACAGGCTATATCACGGCTTTGTTATCTGGGGTGAATACACAAGTGCAGGCGCGCAGTACTGACTTAGGCATAGTCGAGTCTGTCAGCAAGCCGTTAAGCCGAGAGATATTACTAAGCTTAATCAGTAATGCCAGTAATGTAGAAAAGAGTGATAAGCAGATCATTGAAAGTAAATTAACCCTGCCTGATGGCTGTAAATTATTACTCGCAGAAGATAGCCCAGTAAACCAAATGGTCGCAGGTACGATATTGACCAATAGCGGCGCAGTCATGACCTATGCTAATAACGGTGTAGAAGCGGTAGAGATAGGGTTAAAGCAAGAGTTTGATTTAATTTTGATGGATATTCGTATGCCTGAAATGGATGGCCTTGAAGCGTGCCGTAAAATTTTAGCCAGTAAGCCTGATCAAATTATCTTGGCCATGTCAGCCAACGTATTCAGTGAAGAGGTTGCAGCATGTAAAGACGCCGGCATGCTTGGGTTTATTGGTAAGCCGGTTAAAAAGCAGGATTTGATCTCTGGGATAAATTACTGGTTAACTCAGGTGAAGGGCAATGCTAATGACGCGATGGAAATAACTCATGAGGTTAGTGACGAGGTTAGTTATATTGCAGCAGAGAAAGAAACTCACATTAAGCCAACAGCTGAGGTAAATGAAATCCTATTAGCTGACACCTCAAACGGCTTAATAGCTGAAACCACACATGAAACTATAACTGAAACCATAAATGAAACAATAGCTGATGATGTGTTGTTGGATCAGCAGGTGTTTGATGAGTTACTAAAAGCGGTAGGTGAAGCAAGCTTAGTTAAAATGATGAAGGTATTTCATAATGAAACTAAGATGCGTATCGATATTTTAAAAACCATCACTGCCAATGGAAGCCGAGCAGAGATTGAAGATCAAGTTCATACCATTAAAAGTAGTGCAGGCAGTTTTGGGGCGCAAAAGTTATCTGAAGTAGCCATTTTACTTGAGGCCGCAGCCAGAACCGAAGATGAACCTTTAGCCGCATTATTTGAGCAGATATTTGTGGTTGCTGAGCAAAGCTTGACGTTAATTGAGCAACGATTTGATATCGGTCATAAATAATTAAATAAGGAAGTTACCCATGGGATTTAGTGCCGTTCTTGTAGAAGATAGTATGTCATTAGGCGCATTGTACAGCGAATACCTTTGTGCCGAAGGCGCCGAAGTCACCTTGGTTAATTTTGGTGAAGATGCATTAAAAGAACTTGCCCGTAAACAACCAGACTTATTAGTGTTAGATATTAAATTGCCGGATATGTCGGGAATGGATATTTTGACCAAAGTGCAGCAAGACTACACGCAGATCACCGTCATTATGATCACTGCTTATGGCACCATTGATTTAGCCGTAGATGCCATGCGCGCCGGTGCGTTTGATTTTCTAGTTAAGCCTTTTGATAGTAAAAGGTTGGCGATTACTGTGCGTAATGCTCTGAAGCAAAAAGACTTATTGGCACTTGTGACCAATTATGAAAATAGCCTCCCAAAAACCAATTTTCATGGCTTTATTGGTGACTCCTTAGCCATGCAAACCGTATATAACACCATTGATTGCGTGGCCAACAGTAAAGCGTCAGTGTTTGTGATGGGCGAAAGTGGCACAGGTAAAGAGGTTTGCGCCCAAGCGATCCATCAAGCAGGAACACGAGCACAAGAAGCTTTTATTGCTTTAAACTGCGCCTCAATTCCGAAAGATTTAATTGAAAGCGAAATTTTTGGTCACACCAAAGGTGCGTTTACTGGCGCTGTGAGTAATCGTGATGGCGCAGCAACTCGTGCTGATGGTGGCACTTTGTTTCTTGATGAACTGTGTGAAATGGATTTAGAGTTGCAAAGTAAATTGCTACGCTTTATTCAAACTGGGGTATTTCAGCGTGTAGGCGGCACTAAAGAAGAAAAAGTTGATGTGCGTTTTATTAGTGCCACCAACCGAGACCCATGGAAAGAAGTGCAAGAAGGACGCTTTCGGGAAGATTTATATTATCGCTTACATGTTATCCCTATAGAACTGCCGCCTTTAAGACAAAGGGGCAAAGACGTGATGTCTATTGCTAAAAAGCTGTTGAAGCAATACAGCAAAGAAGAGGGCAAATCTTTTAAACGTTTCTCTACCGAAGTTGAACGTTGCTTTGTCAATTACCCATGGCCAGGTAACGTGCGTCAACTGCAGAATGTGATCAGGCAAATTGTAGTGCTTAACACAGCCGAAGAAGTGTCTTTGGCCATGTTACCTGCGCAAATGACTGCGCAAATGACTGCGCAAATGAGCACCGCAGTGTCATTGTCGATGACAGATTTAAACACCTCAGCCGCACCAGTAGAGGCAAAGGCGCATTATGCAAGCGAGTCAGGCTTTGAAAATGCGGCTCAACAGGCCCTACAAAAAACAACAGAAACAGCTCCTAATCAACAAACTCAGGTCGTTGATGATGATATACAGCCATTGTGGTTAATCGAAAAAATGACCATTGAAACCGCTATTGAGCAATGTGACGGTAATATTCCAAAAGCCGCGGGTTTATTAGATGTAAGCCCTTCGACTATCTATCGTAAAAAGCAGCAATGGGAAGATAAAGGTTTGTAGTTTAAAGAGTCTGTTTTAGCTTTAGTTACATAGGAAATACAGAAAAGCCCATCAAATGATGGGCTTTATTATATTTCAGTGTGTTAATTTGCTATTGTGATTAGCAATTAAAAATCGCGTTCCCAACCAGCGTAAACGGTGGTTTCCCAATCGCTGCTGGTATCAACTTCAGGATACTCACTGTAGCCAACAGTGCCGCCAAGTTTTAACTTACCTTCATAAAATGGTCGGTGGTAACTGGCATCAAGCTGCAACAAACGCTCATAACGGCCAGGGGATACCGGATTTCCACCAGTTGGGTTACCAGTGTCTACCCCATCAAAGTTAAGTTTGGCATAACGAAACTTAGTCGATAAGCTTTGGCTATGTTGTAGTTGAGTAATACCACCTAACACCACAACGCGAGAATCATTATCATAGGTGCTGCCTAAGCTGCGGCCATAGTAACGATAACCACTTTTATAAAAGCCGTGTTCATACATGCAGTTGTAGACGTTAGAGTCTTCGCCACAGGCAGCTGCAGTATCTGAGTATTCAGCAAAAAAACGGGTGTTAAGTGAGGCAATAAAAACATCAACCCCACCCATGTTTGAGGCGTTAATCAGCTTATGTTTGCCATTGTGATAGTCTTCGTGGATGCGCTCGTAGTAAATACCATAAGGTACGCCCCAAGCGGTATCAGACCATCTAAAATCGTAACCTGCGAGCATGTTTTCTTGACCGTTTTCAAGCTCACCTTCAGACATCCCGCCATTAAATAAGCCATCCCACCAATCAGACAAGCTGTTGCCGTAGCCTTCACCGCCCCATTGCATGGTCCAAGAAAAGCCAATTTCTAATTTTGAAATGGGTCTTAGGGTACCACGAGCGCCCCAATGCTGGGTGTCAGGCACATAGCGATCACTTTCCATTTGGCTAAAGCTGGTGGTAAAGGTCCACGGACCAACCCAGTTTAACCAAGGGGTTTCAAAGGCATTACTGTCATTACGAGAAAAGGTAATGCCTGGCATAGGTCTGGCATTGGTGGTTTGGATTAAACCTGAGTCCCAACTTGGGCCCCAATATTTTTGCACTGCGCCGCCAGTGACAATCCAGTTACCCAGTTTGACTGCTGCAAAGCTATTATCTAGGCGAGTTTCATTGCCATCTGCTGAGTCGTAATGGTAACTCGCTGCTAAGCGGCCACTAAACCAGTCTTGGGTGACTTCTGCTGTAAATTCAACTTCAGCTTTGTCGCGATAGTCATTACCGTAACCAATAAAGCGAGCTTTTTCATTGGCGCCACTTAAGCTGGCACCTAAAGTCACAGCTTGATGATCTTTATTGTAAGCGCGCATCACACGATGATAAGCATCTTTTTGATGCACCGACATTGGGCTGTCAGCAGCATTATCTAAATCTTTTTTTATCCCAGACCACATCAAAGGAAAGGTAGTCACAGGCTGAATAATAACGCCAGTATCAGAAAGTAATTGTATATCTGCTCTAAGCGGCAAGTCTGTAGGTTCCACCCACCAAGCGGCTTGGGTAGAAAAGCTAGTAAATAGTGCTATCCCTGCTAGTATTTTTAACTTCATTGAATGCTCTTTGGGGTGAAATGACTCACCAAATGATAAAAATTAGTTGTTAGCGCTATGATAACAGCCAATTGTGTAATTAACGTATTGAGAAAAGCAATTTTTACTGAATGTTACAAAACACTCAAGCCTCGCGGCACAAAGATAGCCAGTTAGTTACAAAAATTATTGATGCAGCCTGAGGATTAATTTTTTGTATTAATTGATAATTAGTCAATGATTAGCGCAAGCAGCGAATGGCTGCAGAGCAGTAGGCCTGCAAAATGCAATCCTGTAAGCTAGTAAAATTAAGCTGCCAGAACTGTTTGGCAGAGATTCGATATTTTGAAAACTGTGAAACTTTATATATGAAAATAGTGTTATTAACCCATGAGCGAGAGCTAACCAGAGCAACCAATACTGGCCAGTGGGTTACGCAAGTCTTGGCTGATGCTGCGCCGGTGATCACTTGGCAACGTAAATCCCCAAGTGATGAGTTATTGCAAATGATCGCCTCAGGAAAAGTGGCTTTAGTGTTCCCATCTGAAGAGGAGACAAACCCGTTAAAGGTTGATGATGAGGCTTTTTCAGAAAAGTCGTCTAAGGCTGCAGTTATCCCTTCATCTACTACTTCTAAACCGTCAGCTTTAGCTCAGTTTGATGCGCTAGTGATCATCGATGCCACCTGGCAAGAAGCGCGCAAAATGTATAACCGCAGCCCTTATTTACAGGCGCTTGAAAAAGTCAGCTTAACGCCGAAACATGCATCTTTATATCAATTAAGGCGCAATCAAGTAGAAGGGGGGTTATGCACTGCAGAGTGCGCGATTGAAATACTCAATGAGATTGGAGAAAACGAGCTGGCCGCTGAAATTACCGCGCTATTATTGCAGCAGTTGAATCTCAAGGCGTAAACTCAACAATATAATAAAAGGGTGAGAAACTTGAGTATACAGTAAAAACCAT
>NZ_MCTV01000021.1:0-352 GCF_002874545.1 Shewanella sp. 10N.286.52.C2 | reverse complement strand
CCCACAATAGTAATGGTCACATCATGACTTGCAGTGCCATCGGCAGAGGTCACAGTAATCGTACGAGTAAGTGTTTCACCGGCTTTAAGTGATTGCACATCGCTGTGAGTGTTGTTTAGCTCATAACTCCAGTTACCGTCAACATCGATAGAGAAGGTACCGTAGTTACCATCAGCCACATCGTCTTGTACTTGGAATACGGCTTCGCTGGCATTACCTGTGCCATCGACATCAGACACGGTTAGCGTGCCAGAGACTGTTTCAAACGTGTTGTTATCCGCATCGGTTGCACCATCTTCAGTGACCGTACCTGCGTCAGAATCGCCATTACCTACATCAACGGTGATATCCG
>NZ_MCTV01000020.1:0-31318 GCF_002874545.1 Shewanella sp. 10N.286.52.C2 | reverse complement strand
ACACATTGTAAGTGGGTCGCTGATAGATCATGTAAAACGAAAAGGGGCATAAACGAGTTACCAGCACCAACTTTATACTTCATTTTTATTGGCTAAATTACGGAAGACCATAACTTCAACTTAATCCATTGCCTGCCGCAGGTGATGTATAGGATATACAAATGTCGCGATCACATGGATGTGAAAGAGCGACCTTATGTGCAGATACAACTGCGAGACGCTGCAAGTACGTCCATGTAAGCTCTGCCAAAACATCCCTGTTTTGGAAGCTCGCTGCTGCATCTACACTGGGATTTTCATTTCTTCGATTTGACTGTATTCGTGATAAATTTAAGAGCTAAAAGGCTCAAAAGATCAAGAGTCTAATCTGCTAAAAGGCTCAATTTGAATTGAGGGCGTTGAAGAAAATAGCGTGATGCTCACATGGATGTGAGCATAGCTTTCGCGGTGCAGGGATGCACCATCGGAAGCGTTAGCATTTTCACTCTTTGCAATAAAGAGGTGACCGAAGCGGTTTACAAACGACGTTGAAAGCTGGATCAATCCCCATCGAAAATCATGCGCTTTTCAGCATTTTTCGTCGGGGGCGGCAGGGTGATCCAAGAGGGTATTGCTGTTGATACCCTTTTGGTCGGGTGTGGGTGGAAAACCCACGATGTTAATCCAAACGGAGTTTGGAAAAATAGCACCCAAAGAAAGAAGTTATTCTGTCGGCCAACTGCCATCATTATTCGGTCTTAACCAGGCTTGCGAAAACCAATAATAACCTGACTTAGTTTTACTCGGTGCAGTGCAGTTATAACGGCTTCGACCTGCAGGTAAGTTTGCTGAAGCTTGAATATTAAACTCAGTTTCAGAAACCCAAGTCGGCTTTTTAGCGCCTTGGCCTTGGACAAAACACATCACCTGATGCGGGTAAATATCAGTGGTGTCCAGCTCAACGGTTAGCTCAGGTCGCCACTGACCTTGGCTTAACTGTGGGTCAGTGATATTTTGCTTCACCACCGGCATATTGAGGCTAGTAAACTTGACTTTTAAACTGTCTAAATCAGCATAAGGGCCCGCCACAGGAAAACGTGGCAGCGCAGTCAGTATTGAGTATTTTCCCGCGGCGCCAGATTGTTGCCCTAAACCAATAAAGGCGTGCTTTTTCAGAATATCTTCAACATCGCTATTGTACTCACCATATGGGTAAGCCAGCATTTTTACACTCTGACCGGTATGCTTGTTAATTTCCGCTTCCGTTGCTAGCAAGTTTGCTTCGATTCTATCAAGCCATTGCTGCTTAGATTCGCCATCAAGCTTACGATTTAGATGCTCATGGGCCCAGCTATGGTTGGCGATTGTAGCGCCCTTTTCAGTGAGCGTTTTAATATCATCCCAACTCATCATGCCGCGATAACCTTTTTCAATCGGCTCTACTGACACAAATACTGTATAAGGAAAATCATATTTGGCTAATATGGGCGCCGCAGCCATACCGATACTGTCATAGCCATCATCAAAGGTAATAACGATGCTTTTATCCGCTAATGGCGTGTTATTCTTTAGCGCATTTACCGCTTGGGTTAATGGAATGATGGTAAACTCGTTTTCAGCAAGGTATTGCATTTGCTCTTCAAATTGAGCTGGCGTCACACTGGTACTTGCAGGTGTAGTTTCTGACACATGATGATATTGCAAGATCACCACGGCATTGGCATTAAGTGATATTAACCACAATAACCCCAATAGAGTTCGTTTTAACATATTATTCCTATGTCCATAAAAGCATTACTTTTTAACAGCCAAAAAAACCGGCAGCTTTTTGCTTTAGCCTTGCCGATGATTTTATCGAATATCACCATACCGTTATTAGGTTTAGTCGATACCGCAGTCATCGGCCATTTAAGTGAGGCCTATTATTTAGGCGGGGTGGCGCTTGGCAGCACAATTATTACTTTAATTGTCTGGTTGCTGGGCTTTTTGCGCATGTCCACCACGGGGCTGGTCGCCCAAGCTTACGGCGCTAATGATACCGTAACTCAGCAAAAATTGCTGGTGCAAGGCGCTTGCCTTGCATTGCTGTTTGGTGGCGCAGCAGTGTTATTGCAGCAACCCCTGCTCGATTTTGCCATGTCTTTAAGCCAAGCCAGTGCGCAGGTGCAGCAATTTTGCCGCGAGTACGTAGAAATTCGTATTTGGTCGGTGCCATTTGCACTCTTAAATTTGGTGTTACTTGGCTGGTTACTGGGCAGGCAAGCGCCCAAGGCGGCAATGTGGCAGTTAATCATCGCCAATATCGTCAATATCGTTTTAGATGTAGTGTTTGTGATTGGCCTAAATTGGAATGTAAAAGGCGCCGCGCTTGCCTCTGTTATCGCTGATATGTGTGCCTTTACCGTTGCAGCTGTCATTGTAAAACGCGCTTTATATCAACAGGCTGATTTTAGTTTGCGTCAGTTAATGGTTCATATCAGCTTAAAAGGCTATTCACGCTTATTAAAATTAAATCGCGATATCTTTATTCGCAGCTTATGTTTGCAAGCCAGCTTTACCTTTATGACTTTTTACGGTGCGGGCTTAGGTGATGACATCATTGCCGCTAATGCGGTGCTGCTTAATTTACTGATGCTGATCTCTTACGCCTTAGATGGCATAGCTTATTATGCCGAAGCCGAAGTGGGCCGCGCGGTGGGGCAAAAAAACCTCAATTTATTACATGACTCAGTGACCCTTGCTGCGAGTTGGTCAGCGCTATTTGCCTTAGGCTTTAGCCTGTTATTTTATTTTGCGGGTAGCAATATCATTGGCTTACTCACCAATATTGAGCTGGTGCAACAACAAGCCGAGCATTACTTGATCTGGTTGGTATTCATGCCGTTATTAGCCTTTGGGTCCTACTTATTTGATGGGGTATATATTGGCGCAGCCCAAGGTAAAATGATGCGTAATAGCATGATTTTATCGACCTTTGGGGTGTTTTTTCCCTGTTGGTATTTACTTCAAGAATACGGCAATAATGCCCTGTGGGCCGCCATGAGCGCCTTTATGTTATGCCGTAGCCTGTCGTTAGCACTGCATTACCGCTACAGTGACTGCTTTAAACAGCTATAAGCGCTCTTTATTATTGAATTAACAGTAGATTTATCAGCCTCCCGACTGGTAACATCTAGTTAACAATAATAATAGGGATGATTTTAATGAAACGGATTTTTAGCTTACTAGTGACGCTTTGGCTATGCTCAGCTTCAGTTAGTGCCGAACAATTACCGCTGGAAGCATTTGCCAGCATTCCAGATGTTAGCCATGTGACCATGTCACCTAATGGCAAAAAAATAGCTTCTTTAGTCCGCTTAAATACCAATGAAATGAAAGGCTCTATTATTAATATCCTTGATATTGATACCCGTGAGTCTTTTTATCCACTGCAAACAGATAATGAAAAATTTGTGATTTTATCACTGCAATGGGCCAGTGATGATGCCTTATTAATCAAAGCTAAATTCCCTGCTGTACGCTACGGCACGCCAACTACAGAAACGAGGTTGATGAAGTATTCTATCAGTAAAAATAAAACCTCTAGCATTATCAGCAGTCGCTCTCTTAAAAAATTCAAATGGATGCCGCAAATCCAATCTAACATCATCGACTATTTGCCAAATGATAAAGAAAAACTGTTACTGGGCATTAGTGGTTTAGGTAACAAGCCCAATTTTGAGTCGGTTATTAACATCAACTTGAACAATGGAGCTTTCAAGTTTGTGCAACCAGCAGAACCAAATATCCAAGACTGGATAACCGATAGACAGCATAAAGTCAGAATTGGCATTTATCACAAAGATAGTCAGTTCAGAATTTACGAACAAGCTGACACAGGTGAAGATAGACGTGTTTTATGGGAATTTGAGGCCTTTGCTAAGGAACAAGTTTGGCCGATGGGCTTTGCGCAAGACCCCAATATTCTTTATGTAAAAGCATATCATGATGACTTATTGGCTATTTTTAAGGTTAACTTAACCGACCCAAAACTAACTAAAGAATTGGTGTTTAGCAGAGAGTCCTATGACGTTGAAGGCTCATTAATTTACTCAAGTCTCAAACAAAGAGTCATCGGCATTAATGACAGTGACGAATCTGAATATACATTTTGGGATGACGAATACGTTCGCTTAGCTAATGGGCTAAATAAAGCGTTACCAGACTATCGTAATTACATCACCCAATTTAGTGACGATGAACGCCGCTATATTGTCTACTCAACCAATGCCAAAGAAGCGGGTATTTATTTCTTTGGTGATCGTGATGCGGGTGAGTTACTCCCTATCGCATACCGCTATAAAGAGTTAAACCCTGAATTATTAGCTGATACTAAAACCCTGACTTATAAAGCCAGAGACGGCTTAGAAATCGAAGCTTTTCTAACGACGCCCCAAAACAAAGAAGCTAAAAACCTACCTACTATTATTTTCCCCCATGGCGGCCCTATTAGTTATGACTCAAATAGCTTTGATTATTGGACCCAGTTTCTAGCCAACAGAGGCTATGCAGTACTGAGAATGAACTTTCGAGGTTCATCTGGTTACGGCTTTGACTTTATGCAAGCAGGGTTAAAAAGCTGGGGCTTGGATATGCAAAACGATGTTGAAGATGGTACCCGCTGGCTGATGGAGCAAGGTATTTCAGACCCTAAAAAAATATGCATTGTCGGCGCCAGTTATGGCGGTTATGCCGCACTCATGGGTGTGGCTACCACCAAAGATTTATACCAATGTGCAGTCAGTGTGGCGGGTGTCACCGATGTGGAGTATTTAGTCAAGTCTTCAAGACGTTACACTAATTTTGAAATCGTTAAAAAACAAATTGGTGATGACTATGATGCCCTATATGAGCGCTCGCCATTAAGCAAAGCAAAAGATATTAACGTGCCTGTATTGCTGATTCACGGCGATAAAGATCGTGTAGTGCGCGTGCAGCACAGTGAAGACATGTTTGACAAGTTAGACGATCTAAAAAAGCCTGTGGAATATATCGAACTTGAAAACGGCGATCATTACTTAAGTAATAATGAGCATCGGATTAAAACCTTTATCGCTATAGAAAAGTTTTTACATCAAAATTTACATTAAGCTTTAAATTCAGAACAGTACCCAGTAAATCAACACTGCGGTACTGATTTTTTTATCAAAAAACGTTTAAGAGAAACAATCAATAATGAAATGGATTTCCATACTAATCACCACTTTGGTGCTAAGTCAGCAAGCTTTCGCTGCCGATAATACTCCCCCAAAAACTGCCCCTAAACTCCCCGTTGAAGCCTTTGCCAGTATTCCCGATGTCAGCACTGTAAAGCTGTCACCAAATGGTAAACACATAGCATCGTTAATTTTGGACGATAGCGCCGAAGAGCCACATAAGATTGTGGCGCTGTTTAATACCGAAACAGGTCAGTTTCATATACCGCTTAAAAATGACCATGAACGCTATACCATTATTGGTTTAACCTGGGCCAGTGACGAGATTTTATTAATATCAACACTTATTCCTTCAAAGCGTTTTGGTAAAGATGCCAACGAAAGTTTGCTGATAAAGTACAATATAAAAACCGGTGAGGCGGGCAGCGTATTAACTAAAAAAGTCATCAAAAGTTTCGAGTTTATACCACAATTTCAACATCATATTGTCGATATACTCCCTAAAGATCCTCAACATATATTACTGTCAGTCGCTGGGTTTCGTTCTCGAGCATTAGAAGATAGCGTGCTAAAAGTAAACTTGTATTCCGGCAAGGTTACTATTGAGCAAAATTATCGTGAACATGTTTTCAAGTGGATGACAGATCAGCAAAATAAGGTTCGTATTGCCACTTATCGAGACCCTGATACCACCGAATATAGAACCTACGAGCAAAGTGAAGCCAATGGTGAATTACGTTTACTTTGGAAACACGAAGCATATTCAGAAGACAGCGTTATTCCTCTAGGATTTGACGTAAACCCCAATATTCTCTTCGTCAAAGCTTACCAAGATGGTTACTTTGCCATTTTTAAAGTTGATCTTAGGGATCCTACACTTCATAAAGAACTCGTATTTAGCGAAGACAATAGTGACGTTAATGCACAATTGCTGCACTCTAATATCACTCGAGAGGCCATTGGTATTGCCGCAGGTATCGATAATGAATATCACTTTTGGGATCAAGATTATCAAAAACTGATCAAGCGCTTAAAAAGCGCATTACCCGATACCCAAAACTACCTGACTCAGTTTAGTAAAAATGAACGCCGTTATATTGTTTTTGCTACAAGTCCTACTCAACCAGGGTTGTATCTTTATGGCGATCGCGATGCAAACAGGCTAGAAGTGATTGCGACCAAGTATTCGCAACTCACGCCAGATGTATTAGTCCAACCTCAAGCAATGAGTTATACCGCCAGAGATGGTTTAGAGATACCTAGCTACCTTACATTGCCCAAAGGACGTGAAGCGAAGAACTTACCTACCATTATTTTTCCCCATGGTGGACCTAATTCTTATGTTGGCGAAGAATTCGATTATTGGGCTCAGTTCTTTGCTAACCGAGGTTATGCTGTACTGCAAATGAACTTTAGGGGCTCGGCGGGCTACGGGCTTAAGTTCACCACTGCTGGACATAAAAATTGGGGGAAAGAGATGCAAACTGATGTTGAAGATGGCACTCGCTATTTAATCGACCAAGGTGTTGCTGACCCAAATAACATATGCATAGTTGGCGCTAGTTACGGTGGATATGCCGCCATGATGGCAGCAGCAAAGACCCCTGAATTATACCAATGTGTGATCAGTTTTGCAGGTGTGGCTGATGTAGAAGACTTAGTGAAGCTATCCCGTTTTTATACTAGTCATGAGATGACTAAAAAGGTGTTAGGAGATGATTATGACGACCTGTATGAACGCTCTCCGATTTATCATGCTGATAAAATTAATGTGCCCATTTTATTAATCCATGGTGATAATGACAAAGTGGTACAGGTGAGCCAAAGCCGAGATATGTATCGAAAATTATCCTCGTTAGATAAACAAGTCGAATATGTTGAAATCGATAATGCCAATCACTATTTATCAAACAATCAGCACCGCTTAATGACCTTCAGAGCCATTGATAATTTTTTATCTAAAAACCTATAATTGAAGCAATGAAAAAGGCCCGCACATATTGGTATATGTGCGGGCCATTCTTTTAACACTCTATAGGTAACTGCTGAGCTAAAGCTGTTAACTAAAGCATTTAACTAAAGCAGATTAAAACTTAGCTTCAAATGCAAGGCTGAAATGTCTGCCATCACCTATGGTAACGTCGGTGTTGGTGCCGCCATCTAGGTATTCAGTATCAAATAAGTTTTTGATATTAAAGCGTACATTCATATCTGTATTGTGAACCGCAAATGAGTAAGCTGCGCCGAAATCAAATCTAACATAGTCATCTTTAACTATGGTGTTTTGAGTATTGGCAAAACGCTCACCGACATAGATAGCACCAAAGTTAAGTGCGACATCATCGGTAACTTCGTAACGAGTCCAGATATTTGCTGACCATTCAGGTGCATCTACCGGGGTTTTACCGTCTAGCTGTTCAGTATCTTGGCTGCTAGTGACATATTTTGCATCTAGATACATCATTGAGCTGGTGACGAATACATTGTCACTGACTTGTCCTTGAGCGCCCATTTCAAAACCACGGTGATGCTGCTTACCGCTTTGGGTGGTGATGTATTCATGCTCGCCAATAGGTTGGTCTAATTGCTCGCGCACTGTAACGTTGGTCACTGTGGTGTCAAAAACTGCACCAGTTAATAGTAAGCCGCCATCATACAGTTCCCATTTGGTACCGATTTCATATTGCTCACCGTACTCTGGGTCTAAGTTCATACCATTATTGACATCGTCTTCATTGTTAACGATTGACTGAGGGTTAAAACTTTTGGCGTAGTTTACATAGATACTGCCGTTATCTGAAGGCGAGTAAATAACCCCAAACTTAGGTGACACGGCATAGCTATTTTCACCATCGCCGTCTTTTTTCTGCTCGTCATAACGCAGGCCTGCCAGTACTTGCCACTGATCATTAATGGTCATTAAGTCTTGTACATAAAAACCATAATGCTTATAGCTTGACTCTGACTTAGTGGTGTCTCTGTTGTAATCCAGATCAGGTCTAGGTACATAACCACCCGGCTGAACCATCTGCGCGTCATCGCGGTCAATAAGTTGACCATAGTAATAATCGAGAATGTTAGCACCAACTAACAATTGATGTTCCATGCCAAAGCCATTTACGACACCAGTGAAATCCATATAAGCGGTTTTAAGCTGCCAATCATCGTGGCGATCAAACGCCTTAATTTGGTAACCATCGGTAGTTGGATCCATACCTGCCACCATCGATGGAGACGAATCTAAGCGCTGACGGGTAAATGACTGATGGTTATAACCTGTGGTCATTTTCCAATCATCTGATACATACCAGGTTAAATCAGCACCCAGGTTTTGCACCTCGTTGTCAGTAAAGGCCCACGACATATCCCAGATATCTTCGCGATCACCAACTAAGTCACCGTTACCATCTAACCAGCCACCGCTATCGATACCGGTTTTATCATCGGTGTAATCATAGGTCAGTGATAACATCACATCATCATGCAGGTCGAATTCAAGGTTTAAGTACCCTAAGAAACGGTCACGTTCTTGAGTATCATCGCCCTCACCGTCCTGGTATTCACGCCAGTATTTTGTATCTTGCTTAACTAATACAGTGCGGTAACGGATTGACTCAGCATCATTTAACGCGCCGCCTGCATCAAGTTGAAAACGAGTTGAGCCGTTCTCATCGGTATCGAACCCAAAGTCAAACATGGTTTCAGAGGTGGCCTTTTTGGTCACCATATTAATCAAGCCACCTGGGCCTGATTGGCCATAAAGCATGCTTGAAGGGCCTTTTAAGACTTCGACTTGCTGCAAGGTTTCAATCGGCTGCACATAGTGCGAAAACTGCTGCTGACCATTAATTAAAAAGCCACTGCCAGAATCTAATTCAAAGCCACGAATATTAAATACTTGGCGGTTCCACTTTTCACTGCCGCCGGTCACACTTGAGTCGTTAACTAATACTTCAGATAAATTAGTTGCTAACTGCTCATCAGTGACAAAATCTGGAATAACGTTCACTGATTGCGGCGTATCCATCAAGGCAATATCACCCCGCATGGCGCCTGATGACGAGCCTACTTTGTAATTATTAAAATTCATGCCTGTTACTTGAATTCGCTCAATGTTCAACTCGAAATCTAAGCCGTTATCAGTGTCATTAGTTGCTTCTTCAGCCGCTAATGAAGCTGAGGCTAAACTGGCAACAACAGCAAATGCAATAGGTGAGATTTTCATACAAAGTAGCCCTTTAAATGGCAGTAGTCGTTAATGAGATGGATTATCATTTGCATTACGGCGAAAGTGAAGCCATTTATTTAACAGAAGTAAATAACTGTGAACAAGGACACTGTTGTAAGTAAATTGTAGAAAGTTTACCTGAATAAATGTTGCATAAATGGATTAACTAATGTTCATCCAAGCTAGATGAGTTTAATCGCCAAAACTAATACAGATATTAATTATTTAAACAAAGTTACACAAAATCAGAAATTAACAAATATTAAACATGTGTATTTGTTAGCTTAAATTTCATTATTTTTCGAAAACCTCACTTAATAGCAGCTAAAAAAATTCATTACCAAGAATTTTTATTCAAATAAACTTTTAGCTTTATACGCCCTCTACAGCTTTAAATGTGACCTCGACAACACAATGACACTTATATGCCACTCTTTACATTTCTTTAATTGCAGTTGCAAATGAGATTAATTATCATTACCCATATAGCGTGTCAGTCATAATTGTTAGCTGCTAACTTTTGTCATTGTCATCCATAAATATTTAACCTGAGAACGTAAATATGAAAGTTGTACCCGCTTTAAAGTGGTTCCATAATTGGGTCGGTTTTGTCATTAGTATTTGTATGCTGATAGTGCTGACAACGGGAGTGTATCTCGGCGGCATGGACATGCTAAAAAGAATGGATGATAAAGGCCAAACCTATGTGCCGTTAACCATTGAGCAAAAAGCACAAGCCACTGAGTATATTTTTGAGCATTACCCAAAAATGAGCAGTGTACGTTTTCCTACCGAACATACCCCTTACCTTGAAGCTGCTACCCGTGGGCAATCTATCGCTTTTGATAGCGAGTTCAATGAAATCTCCCATTACAAGGTGACAGAAATTCCGCTTTGGACCACGATGTTTTGGTTGCACAGAAACTTCTTACTGGGTGATATTGGTAAATACGTTAATGCATGGGCATCGTTCATTGGTGGCGTCATTACCCTAGTGGGTATTTACCTTTGGTGGCGAGTACGTAAAGGTTTTAGACTCAAGCACTCTATTCCAAAAGACACCAAATCAAGCAGCCTAGTTAAAAGCCACATTCAATTAGGTTTATTCATATCAGTGCCACTGTTTTTACTCTGTATTACCGGCTTTTTGATTACTTATAAAGGCTTATGGATGGATGCGCTCAAGCACAAGCCAACCGCAGAAATTAATTATCCAGTAAGTAAAGCTAACGATTGGCAAAGCCAGCTACAAACCGCGCAAGATTTATGGCCTGAATCGTTATTAGTATCGGTTAATAAACCAAGGCAGAAAAAAACCGATCCTGATGCACCAAAGGCGGCTAAACCTCAAGCGATGAATTACAGTATCAACTTTGATAGTCATGCTGATGTCTGGCTTAGAAATGCTGACAGTATCACCATGGATCATCAGCACGGCAAAATCGTATCAAGCCTGAAGCACAGCGATAGAAACTTGTCAGGTCAAGTGGCCAGCTTTGTTAGACCACTGCATGACGCATTGAATATGCCACTTAAATACGTTGTATTTATTACATTAGTCGCAGTGGTTGGTACCTTGATTCTATTATTCAGCACAGTCACTTTTTATCGACGTATATTCAAGTCAAAAAAGAAAAAGTAGCCACCTAAATTCATTTGATATTATTAAATTACAGCTATAAAAATAGCGGCTTAAAGCCGCTATTTTTATTATGTCGCATTTGATAAATAACTATCCGATTTATTCATCGATATAGGCCTGAACAGTCCCTTCTACCGAGTCATAGACAATTTTAATTTCTGCTTGGTTTCTACCTGCAGTATCACCAAGCGTTCGCAGTACATAAGTGCATTGGGTCTCACCTGTACCGCCCGCAGCTGCATGTCGATATGATTCAAAATCCACATCATCGGAAGTATTTCTAATGGCAACCGATGGTGGGCTTTCTATCAAAGCGTTCCAAAGATCGACACACCCTTGCTGACCTTGACCAATATTGACAGGGTTGGCCATAGGGTTGTTTTTACCTGTGCCTAACGGATAGCCAAAAGCATTCATGTCGAGATCGTTATTGGCAAAGTCAGGTAGATCATTCATTGGATCGCTGCCACCAATAATTTGCCAACGTGTATGGGAAAAAGTAACCGACTGCTCAAAGGATGCCGCTACCGCCTTTACTCGGCTTATTTCAGCATCACGTTTTACATCTATAAATTTACTCGCCGCTATGACTGCTAAAATAGCCAATACAATAATAACCACTACCAGCTCAATTAAGGTAAAGCCTTGCATTTTTAACGGTTTAAATTGAGTTGTTTTTTCTGCCATGAAGTTATCCTGCTCCGTTTTCATACTTAAGTTATAGCACAAGGCTCCCACTCAGCGTAAGTGACGGCCAATAAAAAACGCGACCATATTGGCCGCGTTTAGTGTAAAATTTGAATTAGCTATTGCTGTATTTTACAACAATAAAACCTTGCAAATTTACTGGTAAGAGTGAGAACCATGTTGATGGTCAGTCACATCTTTCACACCAGAGAGCTCACCAGGGAACATCTCCAGTAACTGTTTCTCAATGCCATCTTTTAAAGTGATATCAACTTGAGAACAACCATTACAACCACCACCAAACTGCAGTACTGCAACTGCATCTTCCGTGATTTCAACTAGCATGATGTTACCACCATGGCTTGCTAACTGCGGGTTAATCTCTGATTGAATCACATATTCAATACGCTCTTTTAATGGCGCATCTGAAGACACTTTACGCATTTTAGCGTTTGGCGCTTTTAAGGTTAGCTGCGAACCTAATTGGTCAGTAACAAAATCAATGCTCGCTTCTTCTAAAAATGGTGCGCTTTTTTCGTCAACCATGGCACTGAAGCCGTTGAAAGGTAATTCAGTGTCATCCGCTTCTACAGCGTCAGGTGGACAATAAGACACGCCGCACTCAGCTTGGGCAGTACCCGGGCTGATTACAAACACACGGATATGCGTGCCTTCAGGTTGATCGGCCAGTAATTTAACAAAATGCGCCTGAGCCGTATCAGAAATGTTGATCATAAAAACTGCTCCGTTAGATAGTACTTTAAAGTGTACTAAAAATAGTACTTGAGTAATTTAGTAAGAATTAGCGCTATGATACTCCTAGTTGCGACGGCTTTGTAGTCCTGCAGTGAGCAAGTTGCATAAAAAACACCGAGAAATTGCGCTTTTTAATGGCGATTTAAGTTTAATCACTTTATGGTGATTGTATTGTTTTCTTTTTATGATGTTGTTTCTTATATGATTAGCTTCAATGCATTGTTTACTCGTCTCGCTAAAGGCACCTTTTTCGGCTTCATTATCTGTATGCCATTATTTACCGTGGCGCAGGCTGATTCCCGCATTGAGCAGCGCCTCGGGGCTGAGAAAATTAATAAAAAAATCACCCAACCTACTGAATATTTAGGTTATCCATTGGGCGAGTGGCATTTAAGACATGATCAAATTAATCACTATTTACAACTATTAGCCAGCCAAAGTTCGCGAGTTTCTTTAGATTCTGCTGGTTACTCCTATGAAAAACGCCAGCAACTTAGCGCGGTCATTACCTCAGATGACAACCAACAGCGGCTAGCTGAAATCCTCGAACAACGCAGCCAAGTAAAATACGGTGTCAAACAACAAGGTCCATTACAGCAAAGCCCATTGATTATCTGGTTGGCCTATTCAATTCATGGCGATGAAGCCAGTGGCGCCCATGCGGCGGTGGCGTTAAGCCATTACCTTGCCGCATCTGATGAAGATTGGGTAAAAGAATTACTCGATAATACGGTTATTTTACTGACTCCGACCCAGAACCCTGATGGTTTTGATCGCTTTGCTAACTGGGCAAATAGCAATCGAGGCCAAGTGATTATTACCGATCCTAATCATCGTGAGCATAATCAAGATTGGCCCGGCGGACGTTTTAATCACCATTTCGCTGACTTAAACCGTGACTGGCTATTTCTGCGCCACCCCGCCTCTCAAGGCAGAGTGGCGTTTTTCCATAAATGGCAGCCCCATTATGTAGGGGATTTCCACGAGATGTGGCAAGACCAAACCTACTTCTTTCAACCTGGTGTCGCTGATAGAGTCAATCCGCTGACCAATCCTGCCAATCAAATGTTATCCAATGAGCTAGCGGCCTATCATCGTAAAGCGCTGGATGAGGTTAAGCAGCCATATTTTAGCGGGCAGATGTTTGATGACTTTTTCTATGGTAAAGGCTCAACCTACCCAGATATCAATGGCGCTGTGGGTATTTTGTTTGAGCAAGCTAGCTCCCGTGGTCAAGCCCAAGAGTCCCCCAATGGTGTGGTCACCTTGCAAAATAGTATTGATAATCAATTTTCTACTTCACTATCAAGCCTGCAAGGCGCCCATGCGCTACGTAAAAAATTGATGACATACCAAAGTGATTTTTTTGCTCGCAACAGTAAGCGCACCCGTGACGGTAAACAAACTGGCCGCCTTATCAAAGCCCATGGCGGTAATGCCCATATCACTGAGCTTGCAACGATATTGCAGCAACACCAAATCAGCTTCAAATATCTAAACCGTGAGCTGGAAGACGATGAAATACTCTTTAAGCCGTCAAACAGCCTGTTCATTCCTCAAAGTCAGCCACAGCATGACTTATTGCAAGCATTGTTTGATAAGCGCACTGAGTTTAAAGATGAAACCTTTTATGATATTTCCACTTGGAATTTTGAATCAGCTCTGGGCTTAAGTATCAGTGAAAATGCTAAACCCAACCCCAAATATCTCACCAATAACACGCCATATGTCGCGGCGACTGAGCAGCTAGATAACGCCAGTAATGTGGCCTTTATTATTGACTGGCAACAAGCGGCCACGGCGCCCATGTTGCAGCAATTACTTAGCCAAGGGGTACAGGTTAAATACGCTAAAAAGCCCTTTAGCCTGCCTGATCGCAGCTCTAACGCCAAAAAGTCAGCAGCAATAGACTTCACAGCGGGTAGCCTGCAAATTCCCTTACGCCAGCCCAACTACAAAGGCAATATCGCCTTACTTGTTAGCCAGCTTGCCACGCAATACCAAGTAGATGTCACTGCAGCAAGCAGCTCACATACCTTAGCGGGAATGGATCTTGGCAGTGATGAATTTAGCGTGATCAACCCCATTAAGCCGTTACTGCTCACAGGCATAGATACTAACGCCTCAGAAACCGGGCAAATGTGGTATTACCTTGATCAAACGCTTGCCGCGCCTGTCACTATGGTGGACAGCAATCGACTAGCAGGCATTGATTTATCAGGCTATAGCCACATTTTTATGGCTGATGGGCCTTATCATTTAATCAGTGATGCCAGCGCAAGAAAGCTGGGCAAATTTGTAATGGATGGCGGCACTATCGTGGCGCAAAAGCGGGCGCTGGTATGGCTCAATAAGCGCAATATTCTTAAGTCTCAGCCTAAAACCAGACTAGAGCTGAATAAATTATTTAGCACTTCAGGGATGAGTTATGCGGATAAGTCTAAATTAAATGCCAGACAATCCATCGGCGGCGCCATTGTGGCGTTAACACTGGATGAAACCCATCCAATCAACTTTGGTTTACCTAACCCGCTGCAAGTGATGAAAAACCGTGAGATAAGCTTTAACCTCACTTCCACGCCATTTATTGTGGCGGCGGACTATACCAATGAGCCACTGATGAGCGGTTACCTTGCTAAGGAATATCAGCGCGCTTTTGCCAACACCCCAGCAATGATTGTTGAGCCCAAAGGCAAAGGGCATGTTGTGGCATTAACAGATAATTTTTTGTTTAGAAATATATGGTTAGGCTCTGAAAAAGTCTACGCCAATGCGCTGTATTTTATCCAAAAATAACTGACTAATTTACAGTCTGCCTTTCATAATAATCCCGGTGCTTCAGCCCTTGCTAAGCACCAAGTTTGCACATGGGTATAGTGCGCCGCAAATAAGCGGCTAATTTCATTCACCGTGGTGCCTGTGGTCACCACATCATCGATAAGCGCCACCCGCTGGTAGGGGTTATCTCGCTGCAACGTAAATGCATCGGCGCAATTTAAGCGTCGCTGCTTACCATTAAGTCCCGCTTGGGCCTTGGTATCAACGCAGCGCACCAATAAACTATCGTCCATCGGAATACCAATTTGCGCACTGAGCTCTTTAGCAATCAGCCAAGCTTGATTAAAACCGCGCTGCTTTAAGCGATTGCGATGTAGCGGCACCGGAATGAGCACTTGGGGAAGTTGAATTAAACCTCTGGCCGCCAAATCCATCACCCTTACGGCTAATACTTGCACCAAGGCCGCTAATGGCGCGCATTGCTGCTGATATTTAATCCCAGCTATTAACTCCCCTAAGCCTTGATGATAACTGCAAGGGGCAATGACTAACATGGGTTCAATATGCTGGCAGTGGCCGCAATACACTTGCAATAACGGCATCGATTTACCACAACCTAAACAGACTTCCTGCTGATAAAGCCCCGCCACAAGGCAGGTCTGACACACCCCCGTATGCGGTTTAGCTGCAGAGTACTGAATGATATCTTGTTGACATAACAAGCATCGGTTAGGCAGGTTAGCTGCCACTGCAGCCATCAATGAAACTAACCGCGCTGTATTATTGTGCAAATTGAGCTTGAGGAGTTTTGAGAGTTGCCAAGCCATAGAATATCCTTATCCTGTATGACAGTTGTTTTAACCAGCGATCATTTATTAATCGCCACTTTTTGAGGTTAGCCTTTGAATCCACCAGCGCTGCACATTACTACTATTACGCCTAAAGCTATTTCTCATACAGATATGACTCATGAAAATAGCACCGACGTTATTGATATCGTATTGCTACATGGCTGGGGGGTGAACTCTGCGGTTTTTCAGCCGCTACAAACCGCATTATCAGAGTATAGAGTGCATTATGTCGACTTGCCGGGCTTTGGTGATAGCCAAGCAAATAGCGATAATATTGAAGCATGGGCAGCGGCGTTAGCTAAAGCTCTACCAGAAAATGCCATCTGGCTTGGTTGGTCATTGGGGGGCTTAGTTGCCACTCAAATTGCCCTAAATCATCCTCAGTCGGTAAAAGCGCTGATCACTGTAGCCTCTTCGCCTTGCTTTATGGCCCAAGAGCAAAATCAGTGGCCGGGGATCGCCCCTGAAGTGCTCACGCAATTTCACCAGCAATTAAATGTCAATCTAGCCAAAACGGTCGAGCGATTTTTAGCGATTCAAGCCATGGGCAGTGACTCGGCCAAACAAGATATTGTAGCGATAAAAAAATTAGTGTTGGCTAAACCTTTACCGACCCAAGCAGTACTCGATCAAGGCTTAGATATGCTCAAAGAGGTTGATTTGCGGCCCCAGCTTAACGATATCAGCCAGCCATGGTTACGTATTTGGGGCAAATGCGATGCCTTAGTACCCAGAACCATCATCCGCCAGTTACCCCAAGCCAGTAATATTACTGACATTGTCCACAATAAAGCCTCCCATGCGCCGTTTATTTCACACCCACAGGCCTTTTTAGATGGCTTATTGCCATGGATAAAAAAACATCAAATATAGGCTATAAAACCTGCTAGCATTTGGTTATAATTTAAACATTAACTGTTTGTTTTTTAAGTGAGTGTTATGCTAATTGTCACTAATTATCCCCAAGTACCGCTTGCAACAAGTAATGTTGCAACGGATCTTGCTCGGGCGGATAATCAGCAGGCAAAGCCAATATTACCGCCACAAGCGTTAACTAAGCCCCACCATGAACGGGCGCTAAATCAAAAAAACGAATCATTATTCCGTTTAAATACCATAGAGGAAAAGCATCGCCAGCAGCGACAATCCTCAGATCAACAGAATCAGCAGCATCTATCCCAACAATCAGCTTTACAACAGCAAGCACCTCAAAGCGCACCGTTAACCGGCTTATTGCCACAACTGCTGCGAGTAGCAGCCAGAAATAATCCCACTGTTAGCCGTCGTGACATTCAGCCCCAAACGCCCACTAAGTCGACTGCAATTAACAGCGATAACAATAAAAAAACCGAAGTTAAACAACAGATAAAGCAGCATTCTGATGAGTTTTATAAACAATTTGGCCAGCACATAGCCACATGTTACCAGCAATGCACCACCCCTTCGCCACTCGCTCATCTGCTGATATTAGTCTAACCCTGCTCTCACTTTAATTAACGGGCTTGATGTCTTCACTTATTATGGCCGAACGATTACTAACTAATCATTATTACCCGCTAATCATTGTATTAGGTAATAGTCGTTATTTAGGCCATAAGCATCAATCACACATTCACTTCAAAAGATTATCTATTAATTTTTGATAATAACTCAAATGACAGCCTATTTATTCACCAGTAAGTAATGGCTAATATAGCTTCATCAGCAACAGGGCTGAACCAAATTCAACTTGATACATTATAGGAACTATCATCATGGCTAGCTTAACTATCGTAGCAAACATCATTACCAAAACTGACAAAGTAGAGCTGGTTAAAGCGGAACTACTAAAACTTATGGATATAACTCGCGCTGAAGCCGGTTGCATCAATTACGACTTACATCAAGACAACGAAAACCCTGCACATTTCATGTTTTATGAAAACTGGGAAAGCCGTGAATTATGGCAAGCACACATGGGTAACGCACATTTAGCCGAGTATATGGTGGCAACCGAAGGTGCTGTTGAGCAGTTCATTTTAAACGAAATGACTCATATCGCTTAATTGGTCGCACTATAAATTTTACAAAATAAAAAGGCCTTAACAGTCACGAGTATTCTCACGATGTTAAGGCCTTTTTTGGTTTAACCCTAAGCCAAACACATTAGCGGTGTTACTTTTTCAGCTTAGCAAAGGCGTCAGCAAAGGCATTACCCATAGCGGCATTAGCTGGGGCCTTTTGCGGTTTATGGGCTGACTTTTGCCCTGATTTATTCCCGCTAGCTTTATGTGTAGGCTTGCTGTTGGCTGATTTAGATTGATTAGCGGTTTTCGCTGTGGGTAGTGCTTCATCAAGGCGCATACTTAATGCGATACGGCGACGCTCTACATCCACTTCCATCACTTTAACTTTAACCACATCACCCGCTTTAACTATGGTGTGAGGATCGCTAACAAACTTGTCAGTGAGTGACGAAATATGCACTAAACCATCTTGATGTACGCCTACATCGACAAAAGCGCCAAAGTTAGTCACATTGGTGACCACGCCTTCTAGGATCATCTCTAGCTTCAGGTCTTTAAGCTCTTCAACACCTTCTTTAAAGCTGGCGGTTTTGAACTCACCACGAGGGTCACGCCCAGGCTTGTCTAGCTCTTTCAAGATATCGCTGATGGTGGGTAAACCAAATTCATCAGTAACAAACTCGGCAGCATTTAGCTGGGATAACAATTCGCTATTACCCATTAAGCTGGCCACAGTTTGCTGCTTGGCACTGGCAATGGCTTCAACCAATTTGTAGGCTTCAGGGTGAACAGATGAACCATCTAATGGATTTTTAGCATCGCTAATACGTAAGAAACCGGCTGCTTGCTCAAAGGCCTTTGGCCCTAAACGCGCCACTTTAAGCAATTGTTTACGGCTTTCAAATTTACCGTTTTCATCGCGGTAGTTAACCACGTTTTTAGCTAAGGTTTTATTTAAACCGGCCACCTGCGCCAATAATGGTGCTGATGCCATATTTAAATCAACGCCCACGCCATTTACACAATCTTCTACGACCGCTTCAAGCGAGCTTGATAGTTGGCTTTGGCTCACATCATGTTGATATTGGCCTACGCCAATGGATTTTGGCTCAATTTTAACGAGTTCAGCTAATGGATCTTGTAGTCGACGGGCAATCGATACTGCGCCGCGGATCGATACATCTAAGTTAGGGAACTCCTCAGAAGCCAGCTCTGATGCTGAGTACACTGATGCGCCCGCTTCACTGACCATCACCTTGGTCAAGCTTGGATGCGTCTCTTTCATAAAGCTCATCACTTCAGCGGCTAATTTATCCGTTTCACGTGAGGCGGTACCATTGCCAATGGCGATGATCTCCACTTTATGCATTTTTATCAGGTTCGCTAAAGTGCGGATTGACTTGTCCCACACGTTTTGCGGCGCATGAGGGAAGATAGTGGTATGGGCCACAAACTTACCGGTGTTATCGACAATCGCCACTTTAACGCCGGTGCGCAGCCCAGGATCTAAGCCCATGGTTGCTTTAGCGCCAGCAGGCGCTGCCATTAATAAATCACCTAAATTACGGGCAAACACATTAATGGCTTCAGCTTCAGCGCGCTCACGCATTTGGCTAATAAACTCGGTTTCCATTTGCAGCGCAATCTTGATGCGCCAAGTGGCGGTAACCACAGTTTTAAGCCACTGATCGACACTCGAGTCTGAAAACTTTAGTTTGAAATGATCGGCAATAATCACCACGCAATAACTGCTTTGCGCCACTTCAGCTTTAGGGTCTGCATTCATCGATAAATTGAGCGCACCTTCATTGCGGCCGCGCAGCATGGCCAGGGCCCGATGGGAAGGCACTTTAGTAATGGCTTCAGTATGCTCAAAGTAATCGCGAAATTTTGCGCCTTCTTTTTCTTTACCTTTAACTAGGCGGCTTTCAAGCACTGCCTGTTGGCTTAAATGCTTACGCACTTTTTGCAGTAAATCTGCATCTTCAGCAAAACGTTCCATTAAGATAAAACGCGCGCCGTCTAAAACCGCTTTCGCATCGCCAAAGCCGGCGTCGGCATTGATAAATTCAGCCGCTTTTGCTTCAAGATTAATACTACGATTAGCCAGTAAAAAGTCAGCTAAAGGCAACAAACCAGCTTCAATAGCAATTTGACCTTTAGTGCGGCGTTTCGGTTTAAAAGGAAGGTATAAATCTTCTAGGCGGGTTTTGCTGTCAGCGGCATTAATGGCTTGCTGCAATGCTGGGGTTAATTTGCCTTGGGTATCAATGCTAGAAAGAATAACTTGTCTGCGCTCGGCTAATTCACGTAAATAGCTTAAGCGACTATTTAGGGTTCGCAGTTGCGCATCATCTAAACCACCAGTGGCTTCTTTACGGTAGCGGGCAACAAAAGGAACGGTAGAACCATCATCGAGTAAGTTAATCGTCGCTGAGACTTGTTGCTCACGAACATTCAGTTCTTGAGCGATTATTTGAGCAATACTTGGCATAAAAGGTCTATTTGGCTTTGAATAACAAATGAGGTCAAAGATAGCATAATCAACCGCAAACGTTTATGAACAATCGATGATTTTGTGCTATTTATCTAAGCTAACTTTAGCCGTTAGCAAAGCCACACACAGTTAAATAACCGCTAAATCAGCCGCTAAAACTGCGAAATTTAATCAATAATATTACTTATGATTAATTTAATTAATAACCATTCTCATTAAACTTATTATATTAAATGTTGGTTACAGATTGTTGCAAATATTATTGCGCACATATTGAGTTGGCGTGCAGCCTGTTGATTTAGAAAAATATCGGCTAAAACTTGGTAGATCTTTAAAGCCACTTTCATATGCTGACTTTTTTATATTACCTTTATTATTTTTCAAAATAGTTATAATAGAATTCATTCTGGTATTTTGAATCATGTCTTTTACACAGCAGTTTTCAGTTCTAAGTTCACGCTGTAAACCCCTTTCTGAAACCCCAATTGAATTGGCAAGATTAGGTAAACTTAATGCTGACGGTGGCATGCTATTAGCGGCAGCTTTTACCCGTTCGCTACTGGGCAGTATTAGCTTATTGTCTGTCAATATCGGGCCAACATCTCGTTCATCTTTTGCCACTATCACTGACATCGACTGACAGTTAAAGGTCACATTATCAAACAAGTCTACATAAACACCATAGAATGACCGCTCAAAAGGTAACTCTATGATTAAATTTAACTTACCTTTGAATGAATGACGTAAAATATGTGTAATACAGCTATAAATAAACAAGTCGTCATACTTAGATGCAATGGCCTGAGGAGCGCGTTTAGCCACTAAAGCTAAACTGTGCTGCGTTTCAATATTGCACCAATTGAGATCTGATACTTGATTATAAAATTGGGTAAATGCCAGCAGCTTTTGTGCATCACTTACCTCTGCTGACAAGTCGATATCTGTAAACTTGATGATCCGCTGAATAAAATACTGCATTAAATCAATAAAGAAATACTTATTGTCACAATTATATTCTATATAACGTAATAAGTTAGTAATGGTATTAAAACCAATCAAATCTGTATCTGCAAGATATTTAAAGTGGTTATATTCATCAGGTAATGGGAAATTAATTAACTCGCAATATTCACACACAATCTTGGTGTGAACAGCTGGCCGGCACTTATATTTTATCATCTAAAAACATCTAAATAATATCCACATTTATTGGGCGGTTATTTTATTTGTTTTTGCTACTCAAGATGCTGACGCGGATCACATATGTCGTTTTCTGATAATTCAATTGTATCGATTAGATTTCTACACATCCCTAGAATACCCCCTCTTAATTAGTACACTTTTTAACGTTTGATTTAATAAGGTCAGGTAACTTGATGAACTGGTATCGTAAATTCATAACCTATATCAGCATAACGCTCTGTTTATGCTCATTTAGTGCTATCTCTGCGCCATGGGATGACATGCCAGCAGACCAATTAGAGCAACAATTAGTTGAAAAGTTCGCTGCTGGTAAGTATTCCCCTAAAGGGGCAGACAACTGCTTAATGTGTCACCGCAAAAATGACAAAGTCATGGATATCTTCAAAGGCGCCCATGGCAACTTAACTAATAGTGACTCGCCAATGGCGGGGCTGCAGTGCGAAGCTTGTCATGGCCCTCAAGGTAACCATAACCGTGGCGGCAAAGAGCCAATGATCCAATTTGGCCAAGACAGCAAGTTATCAACCCAAGCACAAAATACCGTTTGTCAGGGCTGTCATAACGATCCAAAACAAATGGCATGGCATAACAGCACCCATAATCTTGAAGAAGTTGCCTGTGCTGATTGCCATAACATCCACGCAGCTAAAGATCCTGCCCTAGACAAACTAACCGTTAACGACACCTGCACTAGTTGTCATAGCCAAGAAAAAGCTGACATGAATAAGCGCTCATCTCATCCACTAAAATGGGATCAAATGACCTGTGTTGACTGTCATTCTCCCCATGGTTCTATGACTGAAAGCGCGTTAAATAAACCTTCTATTAATGACACTTGTTATAGCTGTCATGCAGAAATGCGCGGCCCAGTGTTATGGGAACATGCTCCAGTGACTGAAAACTGCGTCACTTGTCATAACCCACACGGCAGCGTTAACGAATCTATGCTCAACAACCGTGCTCCGCAGCTTTGTCAGCAATGCCATGCCGATGATGGCCATGCCAGCCGCGTAGTACCACAACCAGGAATGGATGCCTTTGGCGGCGGCAAAAGTTGTTTAAATTGCCACAGCCAAATTCATGGTTCTAACCACCCTGCTGGCAGCTTGCTGCAACGCTAAATGAGGACAACAACAATGAATTTTAAACTTAATTTTATTACCGCCTCATTAGTGATTGCCTCAGCCCCCGCTATGGCGGCTGACTTTGCGGTAGGTAAAGCCAATACCGCTAATGTTGATCAGCAAAAATATCAATGTCAGCGCTGTGAAGCTAACACTGGCTATAACGGCAGTATCAGTGTTGCCGCGGGTTACATTAGCAGTGATGATGTTCATGCTGCTAATGCCTTTGGTACTGATCAAGACGGCTTTGTTACTGCCGTTAGCGGTGATGTGAACTACCAAGGCGATAGCGGCTATCAGGCGAGCATTCAAGCTAACCAACTGGGGTTTGAAAACAGCTCTGCTAATGTCAGCGTTGGCAAAGCTGGATTATTCTCAGTTGATGCCGATTACCAATTACTGACCACCTATCAGTCAGGTGATGCTCAAAGTCAGCTTTATTATGACGATGGCATGATGGTGCCAAGTGACGAGCCATACACCTTTGAGCTATCACAGCAACGTGAAAAAATGGGCTTTGGTGCCAAAGTTAAGCAAGATTTTTATCAAGGCTACCTGCGTTATGAAACCGAAGATAAAAGCGGTTACAAGAGCAGTAGCATTGTTACCCCAAGCCCGGTAAATATTGGTTTAGTTGTCGACTCAACCACTGATTCATTTACCGCAGGCGCCGCCCTTACTGGCGACAACTGGTTAACTGAGCTGAGCTACTTTGGTAGCCAGTACAAAAATAATGTTAACGATCTGAGCTTACCGTATTCATACGACTTGTATGCTGCAACCCCAGACAATGAAGCCCATCAAGTATCACTGTCGGGCCAATATCAATTAAATCGCACTGTGATGTCAGGGCGCTTTATTGTTGGCCGCATGATTCAAGATGATGACCTCATTCAAGTGGCTGGTAATCCAATCCAAAACTGGGATGGCGAAATCGACACCACTGATGCGAGCTTCAATATCACCTCAATGTTGAGCAACCGTTTACGTCTGGGTGCCAGTTATGACTACAGCAACCGTGAAAACAACAGCTCGGTATTTGAATTCCAGCAATACGACTTTAATAGCTTAAGTGGCAGCTTCAAAGAAAACGTCGCCACTGATGTCGAACGCTCAAGCTATAAAGTGAATGCCAGTTATCGCATCAGCAGTGGTTATCGCCTTCAAGCAGGTTACGATCGCAAAGATGTTGAACGTACTTACAGCGACCGCGAACAAACTAACGAAGACAACCTATGGGCCAAGTTCAGTATTCGCGCCATTGATAAGGTCAATATTAATGTTAAAGCCAGCCACAGCAATCGCGGCGGCTCTGAGTATTTAACCAATGAGCTAACGTCATCTGAAGATAACAGCCTAATGCGTAAGTACTATCTTGCAGATAGAACCCGTAACGATATCGAGTTGCGCGTTAATCACAGCCCACTTGATTGGTTAAGCATCGACTTCACTGGACGCTACGCCATAGATGACTATGACGATACCGTTATCGGCTTAACGGAATCAGAAGATTACGGTTACGACGTCAATGTAAACCTACAACTTAGCAAGCAATTATCAGCTTATGGTTTTGCCGGACAACAGTGGATTAATTCAGCTCAAGCGGGCAGCCAAAGTTATAGCGACCCTGATTGGTACGCCGATATTGAAGACAAATTTATCAATATGGGCGCCGGCGTGAGCTACGGCGGATTAATGCAGGATCAACTGACTTTAGGGGCTGATTACCTATTCAGTAACTCAAGCAGTGATACCTACGTTACCAGTGATGGCACCACGCCATACGGTGATTATTATTCTTATAACCATAGCGCCAGCTTATATGCCAACTACGCCTTAAGTGACGACATGGCCTTAAAGCTGACGTACCGCTACGAACGCTATTACGACACCGATGATGCTCAAATATCGCCAAATGAAGTCCCTGGAATGGTGACGCTAGGCGAGCTTAATCACAATTATAACGCCCATCAGATCATGCTGAATTTCAGCTATCTGCTGTAGTCGTTACCAACGCGCTGAAAAAATTTTAGTAAGAGGATTTAATAATGGAACGCAGAAGTTTCTTGAAAATGAGTGCGGCTTTAGGTTGCGCTGCAACAGTAACCGGCTGTAACACCAGCTCAAAAGATGCCGAGCCACTACCACCAGAAGTACCTGTTGATGAGACCTTAACTTGGTCAGCATGCTTAGTAAACTGTGGTTCAAACTGCCCAGTAAAAGTATTTAGTCAAGACGGCATCATTACTCGCGTTGAAGCGGATCATGAAGTAGAAGATGAATACGGCCTACATCAAATCCGCGCCTGTGCCCGTGGTCGTTCATTACGTCAACGTACCTATGCAACTGACCGCTTAAAAACCCCAATGAAGCGTATTGGCGAGCGTGGTGAAGGCAAATTTATACCTATTACTTGGGAAGAAGCAGCATCAACTATTGCTACCCAGCTAAACAAAACCATTGCTGAGCATGGTAACAAGTCTATCTTTAGAAGTTACGGTTCAGGTGCTTATTACGGTTTTGCATCAAACGCCTGCTTTAACCGTCTATTCAACTTAGTTGGCGGCTGCTTAAGCTACTACGGTAACTACTCTTGGGCGCAGCAAATTGAAGCGGCTAAGCATACCTTTGGTACTAGCAGCACTGCTGGTTCTTCTACAGTAACCTTAGATCAAAGTGACTTCTTATTAGGTTTTGCTTATAACCCAAGTGAAATTCGTCAATCAGGTTCTGGTGAAGGTTATGATTACCTTAACGCACTGCAACGTAACAACGGCCTAAAAGTAACCTTAATTGACCCGCGTTATACCGACTCAATGTTAGGTAAAGAAAGCACTTGGTTGCCGATCCGTCCAGGAACAGATGCCGCGCTTGCTGAAGCAATGGCATACATCATGATCAGCTCAGGTTGGGTTGAGCGCAATAGTATCGACTTCATTAATAACCATACTGTTGGTTATGATGCAGCGTCGATTCTTGCTCAAAAGCTAGCGTTTGAAACCAGCGGCGATGCCACTAAAATTGAATATGCCCAGCATATGAACTCTGAAGATAACTACTATGATTACATCATGGCGCAGGGTATCTACAGCGATCGCGCCCCGCGCACTCCAGAATGGGCCCAATCTATTACTGGTATTCCAGCAGCTAAAATAAAACAGCTTGCTGACGATTTAATGGCAGCCCAAAAACCCTACATAGTTGCAGGCGCTGGCGTTAACCGTCAGGCAAATGGTGAGCAATCAGTCCGCGCCATTTATATGCTTAGCGTATTAGCTGGTAAGTTAGGTGTTGAGGGCTCATCAAACGGTGAGCTACCAAACATGACAAGCGCATACCGTGCAGGGATCCCAACTGGCGCTAACCCAGTTAAAGAACAGATTTCATTCTTCTGCTGGTCTGAAGCGATTCACAATGGTGAAACCATGACGGCTCGTACTCATGGTGTTACCGGTACTGACGGTTTAGATACCCCACTTGGAAACAACATCAAAGTGATCATCTCTGCATCTGACAGTTCACTACTGAACCAACACGCAGACATTAATGGTACGGCTGAAATCTTAAAAGATGAAAGCGGCGTTGAATTAATTGTCTCTTGTGACTGTTGGATGACGCCTGGTGCTAAATTTGCCGACATCATCATTCCTGATACCTCTTGGTTAGAATCAAATGACTTAGTTAATGACTCATATGCATCTGGTTCGCTTGACTATATTACTGCAATGAAAGCAGCTGTAGAGCCAATTTGGGACTGTAAGTCAATGTACCAAGTATCAGCAATGATTGCTGATGCTATGGGTGTTGGCGCCGAATTTACCGAAGGCAAAACTGAAGATGATTGGTTAGAAGAGCTTTATCAGCAAACGAAAGCAAATGCCGGTAACGCAGATATCAAACCAGCCTTCCCAGCAACGTACAAAGAAGCACAGGACATCGGTTTATTCCGTAACAACACTCATAATCGTCACGTGGCACTAGAAAGCTTCGTCAATGGCGGCGAAGCACTATCAACGCCATCAGGCAAAATTGAAATCTATTCAGCTGAACTTGCTTGGCGCGCAGCGAACTGGGAACAAGACAAGTACAAAGGCGACATCATCACACCACTACCACAGTACACAGTGACTTGGGACGGTTACGAAGATGAAGACACTAAAGAAGATTACCCACTGCAATTAGCGGGTTATCACACTAAAGGTCGTACTCACTCAAGCTATCACAACGTACCTTGGTTACGTGAAGCGGTAGAAGATGCGGTATGGATTAATGCCATTGATGCCCAAGAATACGGTGTGGCTTCTGGTGACAAAATCGAAATGTATAACGAACGCGGCTCAATTGAAGTGGTAGTACGTATCACTCCACGTGTTGCTCCTGGCATTGTGGCTTTAGGTCAAGGCGCTTGGTTCTCTCCCGATCCAAATGGTCGTACAGGTTCAACTGGTAAAGTGATTGATATTGGCGGCGCGATTAACTCGCTGACTAAATATGCACCAAGCCCAGTTGCAAAAGGCAACCCACAGCACACAAACCGTGTTCAAATTCGTAAAGCTATTTAATGGAGGCTACCATGACCGAATCAACTCAATACAGTTTCTACCTTGATACGACTAAATGTACAGGTTGTAAAGCCTGCCATATTTCTTGTAAAGACCGTCAAAGTGGCATTATTCGCGAAGGCGATAAGCCAACAGAAGGCGGTGTACCTGCATTAAATGGCGTTAATTGGCGTCGTGTTTATGAATACGGCGGTGGCAGCTGGAATGTAGACCCAAGCACAGGCTCTTTTGAGCAAAATGTGTTTAGCTACTATGTGTCAATTGGCTGTAACCATTGCAGTGAGCCTGTTTGTGTTAAGGCGTGTCCTACGGGTGCGATGCATAAACGTCGTGAAGACGGCTTAGTCCATGTGGCAACTGACTTATGCATTGGCTGCAGTAGCTGCGCCAGAGCTTGTCCATATGATGCACCGCAATTAGACCAAGAACGTAAAGTGATGACCAAGTGTGATGGCTGTTACGACCGACTAGCAGAAGGCCGTAAGCCTATGTGTGTTGACTCTTGTCCAATGCGCGCAATGGACTTTGATACCGTTGAAAACATTAAAGCTAAATATGGTAATGGTGATGCCCATATCGCACCCCTACCACCAGAAGGTATTACTTCACCTAATTTAATAATAAAAGCGAATAGAAATGGCGGCCAACAAGGTGACATTCTCAATTTTGCAGAAGTATAACTAAATAATGGCGCCCTTCGGGGCGCCTTTTAACAGGAATGAAATAATGACAGACGCGACTACTCATGATGCTTACTTAGAGCTACAAGCTATTGCACGTTTACTGCATAACGTTTTATTGGACTATCCAACCGAGGATTCAATCCAGTATTTTGTCAGCAATCAATTAAACCTGACTTGGCCTGCACTACAAGACTCTGAGGCCAATAAGCAAGGTAAGTCATTATTAGGCCAATTCTTCTCACAATGGCACCCAGAACAAATCAACGACATTAAGCTTGATTACGGCCAGCTCTATTTTGGTCCCGGTGAGCCTAATGCTATGCCTTGGGGCTCAACTTACCTAGGCGAGCAACAAATCCTCAATGACGACTCGACCATTAGCCTAATGAACTTTTACAAGCAATTAGGCATTAGCTTCGAGTTGAAATTTAACCAACCCGTAGACCATATCGCTTTGTTCTATGCGGTTATCGATCAATTACTGCAGCAATTAATTGATGAGCCAGACAATAAGCCAGCTAAAGAAGCGCTTATGGTGTTATTGCAACAACACATGTTGCCATGGTCAGGTCGCTGTCACGAACTCGCTATAAAACATGCTGAAACCGATTTCTATAAGGGTATCGCCCTACTAGCAAGCGATTTTGAAAACGTATTAGCTAAGACATTAAATATCATCCCAATGCCAATGCGTTTATTTCGCTAGTAGGAAAAGCTTATGAGTGTCATTCGATCCGTCGCCCAGCAGTGGAACAAAGCAGACTTTGCCCAGCAATTACAATTGTACTTTGCCCAAGATAAGGCCATTGGTGAGTTATTTGTCGGCGCAACGCCTTGCTCGACAGTGTGCAGCCTCATAGCCGCGATGATCGAATTACCGCCCAAGCCTAAAAATGAACATTACAGCATGGATATGGAGCAGGTTTTTGATACCTTGTTTCAGTGCTTTTTATTGATGTTTATTAAGGAGCTGGAACATAAACTGCTGACACAACCTGAGCAGTTAATTATGTCGTTGGCAGTGCATTATGCACAAACCATTAGAGATGATGCGCAATACGCCAACTCAAACCTACAAGACAACAGCCAACGAGTGTTAACCGCCATGGCGCGTTTAGAATCTGAGCGCAAGCAACAGCGTAAACAGCAATATAATATGGGTAAATGTTAACTGCGATAGTAGTTGAAACGATAGTAGTTGAAGTGATACTAGTTGAAGTGATTAGGACTGTAGCAAATGCGGCTCCACTGGTGAATCACTAACGGATTCACCAGTAACTCATCGCCGCTAAGGTATTATTTAGTAAGCAAGAATTCACTTGGGGAAATGCCCATAGTTTGATTAAAGATTTTAGTTAATCTGCCCTGATCGGTAAAACCACAATCACACGCGGTCAGCTTAATATTGCCATTATTCATTTCTAATAATCTGCGCGCTTTTTTATATTTAACATTATTAATTAATGTCTTAAGTGATATTCCCATTTCTTCAACCACTTTTGTTAATGAACGTGGTGAAATACCTAATATAAATGCCAAAGAAGAAATATTAAGCTTATTAATTGGGATCATATTACTTGCCGCTATAAGCAAATCATAATCAGTAATTCTTTTACTTAGAAACATCGGATTATAAACTTTACTATCACACAACTTAGAAACAGAAAACACAAACTTACCCACATTTGTATCATTCGTGCCGAATTTTGTATCAACAGGAAAATCTAAATACTTTAAATACTCTTCACTCTTTAAACTGAACTCTGCTGTTATCGTTCCTGTGGCAGAAATATTTGGCTGACTCATCATTTTAATTAAAAAACTATAAAGTAATAAGTCATTAAATTTCCCATATAAAGCAGACTTAGAGACTAAACTAACTGTCTCATTCGTTTCCACTAAACTCCAATTGTGATTAATTCTCATCCCATGAATATTTTCATAGAAATCAACCAGCTGAGAAGCCATATCGGCATCATTTCTCGGGGGTACCATTCGATAAAATGCTTGCAGCCAAGTGTCTGTGCATACTTTCATTAGTTCGCTAAAAAACTCTGCGTTATTTGTTTGTTGCTCAATACATTCCAGCATTTTAATGGGAGCACTGCTACTGATTAAATCATCATCAGACAAACTTCTTATTACATCAAACTCTTCTGGCAATATAACATTATTATCTTGGCAATAATTTAAGATTGCTTTAGCTGTTAAAGCTGGTCTTACTAAAAATTTAATCATAGACACCTCCTGTGAATACTATAAAACAACCATTATTTTTTGCCTTTACATTTAAATTGTTTGTGACCGAGTTCAAACAATGTTTTTTTTAGAAAACGATAAAAGGCGAAATATACACAGGTAAAAAGTAAAATATATTTAGTTACTGGTATGTGTAGATTGGTTAAAATTATTAAGGTGCCACGATGAAACATAGTAAATGTTATTCCAGATTATTGACCTTGTTGTTATTTGGTGGCAGCGTTTTAACAGCTAATGCCACCCCATGGGATGACCTCAGTTCAACACAATTAGAACAACAGTTAGTTGAGAAGTTCGCTGAAGGCAACTACTCCCCTAAAGGCGCCGACAACTGCCTAACCTGTCACCGTAAAAATGAAACCGTCATGGACATATTTGATGGCGTGCACGGTAACATTGCCAGCAGCGACTCACCTATGGCAGGCCTACAGTGCGAAGCTTGTCATGGCCCTCAAGGTAACCATAACCGTGGCGGTAAAGAGCCGATGATTGCTTTTGGTAAAGACAGCAAATTGTCTGCCCCAACCCAAAACACCGTTTGCCAAGGCTGTCATAACGACCCTGAGCAAATGGCATGGCATACCAGCACCCATAATCTTGAAGAAATTGCCTGTGCCGATTGTCACACCATTCACGCAGCCACAGATCCTGCATTAGATAAACTGTCGGTTAATGACACTTGTACTTCATGTCACACCCAAGAAAAAGCCGACATGAACAAGCGCTCATCACACCCAATGAAATGGGACCAAATGACCTGTATTGATTGTCATGCTCCCCACGGTTCAATGAGTGAAAACGCCTTAGTTAAACCAACCGTTAATGACACCTGTTATAGCTGTCACGCTGAAAAACGTGGTCCCTTCCT
>NZ_MCTV01000019.1:0-15319 GCF_002874545.1 Shewanella sp. 10N.286.52.C2 | reverse complement strand
GGCTTTAATTCAGACGTAATACATCGTTACGTAAACTAGATGGGTCGTTAGCTCAGTTGCTTGTTCAAAACAGACAGTTGGCTTTTGTTCCAATCAAGACTTTAGTGTTGATAAAACCAAGATGGGTCGTTAGCTCAGTTGGTAGAGCAGTTGGCTTTTAACCAATTGGTCGAAGGTTCGAATCCTTCACGGCCCACCACTTTTCTGAAAGTGAGATTGCCTGTTAGGCTTTAATTCAGACGTAATGCCTCGTTACGTAAAACCCAGATGGGCCGTTAGCTCAGTTGCTTGTTCACACAGACAGTTGGCTTTTGTTCCAAGTTAGTACAATAAGTATTAATAAAACCAAGATGGGCCGTTAGCTCAGTTGGTAGAGCAGTTGGCTTTTAACCAATTGGTCGAAGGTTCGAATCCTTCACGGCCCACCACTTTTCTGAAAGTGAGATTGCCTGTTTGGCTTTAATTCAGAATATCCCCTTAGCTACTCCTCTGTTATTATTCGTTATAATTACTATCTCAATTACTATCTCAATTACTATCTCAATTACTATCTTAATAACTTTGATATTTTGCCTTAATATTCCCTTAGTTCTAATTCAGACTTAAACGCTACATTCCCTTTGTTCATATTTGGCTGCTTATCATTCTTTAGTCTTAACTTTTGTTGCTACCTGCCTACTTTTGTCTAATAGACCTATTGCTAATGTTGCTTGCTTGTTAAGTGGGTCATATTGCTATGGATGATAAGAATAGGGAGAGAATGATGAAACAAGCAAAAGTTGGTTTAGTAATAGGGTGTTCTTTACTAGCAATGAGTAATGTCACCTATGCAGATACAGAAATGGAGTTTGGTGGTTATGTCAAAGCTGATGTGATGTTCAGCAGTTATAGCAATGGGGCACCTGACTCAGGAAGCTTATCTCGTCAATTTTATGTACCAGGTACCATTTATGGTGAAGCTGGTAATGGTAAGGAAGTCGTCGACTTTCAAGCCCGCGAAACGCGTTTTAATTTTAAAACTGTATCAGATTTCGATGGCCATAAATTATCAGGTTTTATCGAACTTGATTTTATGACTCATACTGATGGTAATGAGCGAGTATCAAACAGTTATTCCCCGCGTATTCGACAAGCCTTTGTCAGTTATGACAATTGGACTGTTGGTCAAACATGGACTACCTTCCAAAATCCAGGTGCATTACCTGAAAATTTAGACTTTGTGGGCGCAGCTGATGGTACGCCGTTTGTGCGTCAAGCGATGATCCGCTACACCAATGGCGGCTTTCAAATTGCGGTAGAAAACCCAGAAACAACCGTAAACCAATATGGTACAGCGTCAAGAGTGACCAGTGGTAGCGGTATGGTTCCTGATGTCGTTGCTCGTTATAACTTTAAGTCTGAAGGTGGTTCAGCAATTTCACTTGCTGCAATGGTTCGACAGTTAAATGTAGAGCAAAATGTGGGTACTGAAGCTATTGACTCCACTGAAGTCGGCTACGGCGCAAGTATTGCTGGTGTTATCCCTGTAGGTAACGATGACTTCAAGTTTTCTGTCACTTATGGTGAAGGCCTAGGTCGTTATATGGCGCTTAACTATGCCAATGCTGGTAACTTAGATGCATCAGGTGATATCCAAACTATTAGCTCTTATGGTGGCTTTGCTGCTTACCGTCATTGGTGGAATGATAAATGGCGTAGTAGTTTAACCTTTGCTGCACTAGAAATTGATAACGATACTTCATTATCAAGTGATGGTGTCAATGCGAGTTCATACTCTGGTTATATCAACTTACTCTACTCACCAACAAAACCGTTAACGTTTGGTGTTGAGTATATGTATGCTATGAACGAAAAAGAAAGTGGTGTAGATGGCGATTTAAGCCGAGTGTTATTCTCTGCTAAATACGTTCTATAAAAATATTTTTCTTAAATACAAAAAAGGGTTAATTCAATGAATTAACCCTTTTTATTGTCTGCGAAATGCGCTCAACGTAGCTTAGTTGTAATCATTGGTGATTAAGCAACTAATTTATTGTCGCGAACGTATTTATCATATTCTGTGTAACCGCCAACATGAACTTCATCAACGAAGATTTGCGGTACTGTTTCAACTGGCTTACCAACAGTTTTTTCTAAGTCTGCTTTAGAAATGCCTTCAGCGTGAATATCGACATATTTGAATTTAAAATCGTCACGTTGCGCGGTTAATTTTTCTGATAATTCAACAGCACGAACACAATATGGGCAGCCTGGACGGCCAAAAATAACAACAAACATAGTGACTCCTTTTTTTGATTTGACGATTTATACCATAAGTTTTATCGAATTGATATTGTATAAGCGCAGCGACTAAAAACTACTATCCGTGATCGTTTTATAACGGCCTTTATAGTCAAAAAACTTTTCGACTAAATCCCATTTATGTTTCTGTTTTTTCAAAAGTAATAAGTCCGGCTTTTTAAAGTGCTCACTATGGGCGATTAAATCGGCGGGCTTTTTATATTGTGGGTGCTTCATGCCGGGAGTTCGACAATGAGGAGAGATAAATATAGCAAACAAAGCGCGGCGTTGCGCTGGTGTGTCCATATTAAAGTATTCTTTAAAGTCATTCGATTCAATATCAAAGTATTGCACCACAAGCTTGCCATTTTCTTCGATAAGCTGCATCTCTTGGCATTTAAACAAATGATGATGTTGAGACGACAATACCTGCTTTAAACGCTTGTCAGGATCAATGAGGGTAGATTGACAGATATGACAAATGCGGGCCGCGATATCATTTTCAGCGCCACAATCAGGGCAAGCTTTAGAACGAAATCTAAAGTCACACTGTTGAATGTTTGATGACGAGTCCTCTATTAGCCCCTGACAGCGTCTACCAAAGTGTTCAACAATATCACCGTCATTATCCACCAAGCCCCAAAAAGTATTGGCAAATTGGCATACAGGGCAATGCACTTGCACTGGCACAGATTTACTATTGGGTTTTACTTGACCCACTTCAGGAAAATATAAGTCATAACCGTTAGCGGCATAATCAATGACTAAGCAATCTTGTTTATCAGGCGCTAAGCGTAAACCTCGGCCAATCATTTGTTGAAATAAGCTTACTGATGCTGTGGGCCTTAAAATAACAATTAAATCGACATGAGGGGCGTCAAAGCCGGTGGTTAATACAGCAACATTGACGATGAATTTAATTTTCTGTTGTTTGAACTGACTAATAATTTCGTCGCGTTCTGCATGTGGTGTATCTGCTGTAATGAGTGCAGCATCGTCATTTAATAATTTAAGTACTTCTTTTGCATGACGAACTGTCGCCGCAAAAATTAATACGCCTTTACGAGAGTCTGCTAATTGTTGTACTTGTTTTATGATGGCAGTGGTTGCGCGGCCTTGATGGTTGAGTAAATCATCAACTTCCTTTTGCGGAAATTCACCTGTATTACTTGGCTCTAACTGACTAAAGTCATATTGGGCACTTAGTCCATCAAATATTTTGGGTGCGGTTAAGTAGCCTTTTTTTATGAGTGGCCGCATAGGTAATTCAAAAATGCACTTTTCAAATACTGGCTTGTCAGCATTGCCTATTTTTCCATGGTAATGATGTCGATATATCCAACCTAAACCCAATCGATAGGGCGTGGCAGTTAGCCCTAACAGTTTTATTTGTGGATTAATCTTTTTGAGGTGAGTTAATAACTGTTGGTATTGGCTATCTTTATCATTACTGACTCGGTGACATTCATCAATTATTACCAATGAGAATGATTGGCAGAATTGCTCGGGCTTTCGCGCTGCTGATTGCACACTGGCGACCACGGTTTTACCATGGGCTTTTTTTTGCTTTAAACCCGCAGAATAAATATTGGCATCTTCAGTGAGTAAACCCACTTTTTCTGCATTTTGTGCCACGAGTTCTTTCACATGGGTCAAAACTAAAACGTTACCACGGGCAATTCGAGCTAGTTCGGCTATCACAATACTTTTGCCTGCTCCTGTAGGAAGTACCAGCACAGCAGAGTCATTAGATTGCTTAAAATGGGTTATAGCAGCGTTAACAGAGTCTTGTTGGTAATCGCGAAGTGAAATGGTTGCAGACATAAGTGAGTATGAAATGGCTTATTATTTAATATTGATCATGCAGGGTACTGTAGCATGAATACAAGCTAGCGCGGCGCAGTCTATTCAATAAAAGTCGCTGAATACATATCGTTTCAGCATGAGTTGATAGAGATTTAAGCCAGAATAAATATAAAAAAGCCCCCTCAGTGAGAGGGCAACGAGAATCTGGTTAGGAGTTCTCAGGTTGGTAAGAGGGTGGGGAGTACTTAATAACCTCTTATTTTAAACTACTGTTATTGAGTTTTGTTTAAACGAGACTCTATCAAGGTATCAATCACCGCTGGATCTGCAAGGGTAGAAGAATCGCCTAAGTTGGTTACTTCATTTGCGGCAATTTTACGTAAGAAGCGGCGCATGATTTTACCTGAACGTGTTTTAGGTAAACCGCCAGCCCATTGAATTAAATCTGGGGTGGCTAGTGCGCCAATCTCTTTACGCACCCATTGACGTAGCCCTTGACGTAACTCTTCAGTTTCTTCAACGCCGTTAATTAAGGTTACATAGGCATAAATGCCTTGGCCTTTAATATCATGGGGGTAACCTACAACTGCGGCTTCAGCGACAAGATCGTGTGATACAAGCGCGCTTTCAACTTCAGCAGTACCGAGGCGGTGGCCCGATACGTTAATTACGTCATCAACACGGCCAGTGATCCAGTAATAACCATCCTCATCACGACGAGCGCCGTCACCAGTAAAGTACATACCTCTAAAGGTTTTAAAGTAAGTGAGAGCAAAACGATCATGGTCGCCAAATACGGTGCGCATTTGTCCCGGCCAAGAGTCGAGAATAACAAGGTTGCCGTCTACAGCGCCTTCAAGAATATTACCCATGTTATCAACTAATGCCGGCTGAACCCCAAAAAATGGACGCGTAGCAGAGCCCGGTTTTGCATCTGTGGCGCCAGGTAATGGGCTAATCAAAATACCACCGGTTTCAGTCTGCCACCATGTATCCACAATTGGGCAGGATTCATGGCCAATCACTTCATGGTACCAGCGCCAAGCTTCAGGGTTAATGGGTTCACCCACCGAGCCCATTACCCGTAATGAGCTACCATCAAAACCATCAAACTGTTCTTTACCTTCTGCCATTAAAGCGCGAATTAACGTTGGTGCAGTATATAAAATATTAACTTTATGACGGTCGACCATTTCACCAAGACGAGCTGGATTTGGAGAGTTTGGTACTCCCTCATGAATAAGGATAGTTGCGCCATTGGCTAATGGACCATATACCATGTAGGAGTGACCGGTGATCCAACCCACATCAGCAGTACACCAATATACTTCACCTTCTTTGTAATCAAAAACATACTCGTGAGTCATTGAGGCGTAAACCATATAACCACCAGTGGTATGCAACACACCTTTCGGGTTACCGGTTGAGCCTGAAGTGTATAAAAGAAATAGCGGGTCTTCAGCGCCCATTTCTTCAGCTTGGCAATGCTCTGATGCCGTTGCAACGACATCGCTCCACCATATATCTCGGCCTTCAACCCAGTCGATATCACCACCAGTTCGATTAAGTACAATGACTTTTTCGACACAATCTACATCTGGGTTATTAAGCGCTTCATCAATGCTACGTTTAAGCGGAATTTTACGGCCACCACGCACGCCTTCATCAGCGGTGATCAAGACTTTTGATTTGCCATCAATTACGCGTGATGCAATTGAATCAGGTGAGAAACCGCCAAATACCACCGAATGGATCGCGCCAATGCGGGCACAAGCAAGCATAGCAACGGCCGCTTCAGGCACCATAGGCATATAAATTGTGACTACATCACCTTTACAAACCCCCTGGCTACGTAGGGCATTGGCAAATTTACACACATCAGTATGCAGTTCACGATAAGTGATTTTACGCTGTTCATTGGCATCGTCACCTTCCCAGATGATCGCTACGCGGTCGCCATTATCTTCTAAATGGCGATCTAAACAGTTTGAAGATGCGTTCAATGTGCCATCATAAAACCACTCAATAGACAGGTTATGATCATCAAAAGAGGTTTGTTTAATTTTGGTATAAGGCTTGATCCAATCGATGCGCTTACCGTGTTCTCTCCAAAAACCTTCAGGATTAACCACAGATTCTTGGTACATTTTTTTATACTTATCATTATCGACCAGTGCATTTTTAGCGAAATCGGCTGGTACTTTGTAGAGAGACTGCGAGCTCATATGGCTTCCCTTTGTCAAAATTTGCGTTATGAAAGTATCCTCTGCATGATGATGTTAACTCCATTAGACCTTGGTCTAGTTTTAAAATATCCTTAATATTTAGCTTGTTGCGCGTGTTAACATCTCATGCAAATAACGCAAAATTATTGCATAATTAATAAGCGAATATAATAAAAAGAGAAAGCTATGAATTTAACCTTAGTCGTTGCTGTGATTGCAATTTGCTATGTGTCATTACTGTTTATACTGGCCTGGGGCGCTGAACGTTGGTTTAGTAAAATCACTAATAAAGTCCAAGTATGGATATACGGCTTAAGTCTAGCTGTTTACTGTTCTTCATGGAGCTTCCTTGGCACAGTAGGTCAATCAGCGAACGATTTATGGTCTTTCTTGCCGATTTATCTTGGCCCAATCTTAATTTTTACCCTGGGTTTTGGGGTATTACGCAAAATGGTTTTAGTCTCTAAAGCGCAAAATATAACCTCGGTAGCCGATTTTATTGCCGCGCGCTATGGAAAATCCCAAGCCCTTGCTGCCATAGTGACCCTAATAGCACTATGCGGCATCATGCCCTATATTGCGCTGCAACTTAAAGCCATGGTATTTAGCCTTAATTTATTTCAACCTGATAATTTACCTTTAAATGGCGTCAGTATCCCTTTGGTGATTACTTTCATTTTGGCTATATTTGCGATTTTATTTGGCACTCGTAAATTGGATGCCACCGAACATAATCCTGGGATGATGGTAGCGATCGCTTTTGAGTCACTGATTAAATTAGTCGCCTTTTTGATTGTCGGTGTGGTGATTACTTATGGTTTTTTTGATGGTTTTGATGATATCTGGCAACAAGCGAAAGACAAAGAACTCATCAACCATGGCACTTTAAATATCGCTTCAATTTTACCGGAAATGCTGGTGGGGATTGCCGCCTTTATGTGTATGCCAAGGCAATTTCATGTGATGGTAGTTGAGTGTGCAGAAGAAGGGGTGTTAAAAAAAGCCCGCTGGATCTTTCCCTTGTATTTGGCCATGTTTGGCTTATTTGTGGCGCCATTAGCCCTTGCTGGTAAATTATTACTTGGTGATACCGTGGCGGCAGACACTTATGTGATTAACCTGCCTTTAGCATTAGATCAGCCTGTTCTCGCCGTTATTGCCTTATTAGGCACGCTTTCAGCAGCGACGGGTATGGTGATTGTTGCTGTTGTGACCATTAGTGTAATGATAAGTAACGAGTGGTTAGTTCCGGTCATGTTACGTACAGGCAAAATCACTGGTACTAATTTCAATCAATTCGCGCGTTTTTTATTAAATGCCCGCCGTTTGGCCATCATTATTATTTTGGCCTTGGGTTATTTTAGTTATTTACTGTTTGGTAGTAACGAATCGTTATCTCACCTTGGTCAGCTGTCATTCGGGGCTTTTGCCCAATTAGCCCCCGCGCTTATTGGTGGTTTGTATTGGAAGTATGGTAATCGTGCCGGGGTGTTTTTAGGTTTAGCGGTTGGCTTTTCGTTGTGGTGTTATATTTTATTTGAACGCAGTATGGGCTTAGTGGGTGAATCCGGAATATTGGCATCAATTAGCCCGGAAGTAGATGATACTTTAGTGGCGCTATTAGCCAATATTGCCTTTTATATTTTAGGTTCGCTGTGGTTTAGAGCTGGGGTTGCCGAGCGTATTCAAGCTAGTCACTTTATCAATCCCGGTATCATTAAAAAAGACAGCAACCGAAAACATGCGGCGATATCTCAACAAGATTTATTAATTCTTGCCAGTCGTTTTGTTAGTCCAACCCGCGCTTATGAAAGTTTTAGTCAATACTCGCCAGCTGCGGTACGTAGTGATTCTTGGCATAAAGTGGCAGATGAAGCGTTAATCTCACACACAGAGCATATGCTTGCAGGGGTGTTGGGTGCATCTAGTGCCGCGCTGGTGATGGATTCAGTGTTACAAGGGCGCGACTTGGCCCTTGATGAAGTCTTTAGCTTAGTGGATGAAGCGTCAACCAAGGTGATGTTAAGCCAAGACATGTTACGCGGCGCCATTGAACATGCCTATGAAGGCATGAGTGTAGTGGACAAAGATTTAAACTTGGTCGCATGGAATTATAAATATGCCGAACTGTACGATTACCCTGAAGGATTCTTAAAGCAAGGTATGCCTATTAATGAAGTGGTGCGTTTTAATGCTGAGAGGGGCTATTGTGGAGAGGGCGAAATTGATGCTCAAGTAGAAATGCGGGTGCAGCATATGCGTGCAGGTACAGAACATACTTCTGAGCGACAACGCCGAGACGGTAAAGTTATAAAAATTCAAGGTAATCCGATGCCAGATGGTGGGTTTGTGATGACGTTTACCGATATCACTCAGTATCGTAAACAAGAAAAAGCCTTACTTGAAGCCAATGAAACCCTTGAAAGTCGAGTACAAGAACGTACCTACGAACTGGCGATGCTAAACAGCGAATTACTTGAAGCAAAGGCCCAAGAGGAAATGGCTAATGCGTCAAAAAGTCGTTTTCTTGCTGCTGTTGGTCATGATCTTATGCAGCCGCTTAATGCTGCAAGATTGTTTACTGCTTCACTAGCGCAATACCCCAATCTTGATTTAGAAGGGCAAACCACTTTATCTCATATCAACAACTCCCTGCGAACAGCTGGGGAGCTATTAACTGATTTATTAGATATATCAAAACTTGATTCTGGCATGGTGGATGTAAACCGCCGTGACTTTGCCATCGCCGATTTACTCAATGGTCTGGCTGTTGAGTTTGAGGCCATGTCAAAGGACAGCCAAATTCGCTTTAACATGATCCCCTGCAATGCCACGGTAAATTCAGATTTATCCTTACTAAGACGTATATTACAAAACTTTTTGACCAATGCTTATCGTTACGCAAAAGGTGGCAAGGTATTAATGGGGTGTCGTCATCGTGGTAAGTATCTCGAAATTCAAGTGCTGGATACGGGCTGTGGTATTGATGAACATGAAACAGAAGAGATTTTTAAAGAGTTTAAACGCCTAAATCATCCCAGTAGCCAAAATGTCAGCGGTTTAGGTTTAGGGCTCGCCATTGCTGACCGAATTAGCAAGGTGTTAGATCATCAAATTCAGGTTTCATCAAAACTTGGCCAAGGTTCGGTGTTTTCCATTATCGTACCTTTAGGTGAAACCATCAGTGAAAAGTCAGCTAAGCCGGTACCAAACTTAACCCAGCCCTTAGCTGGGGTAAAAGTGCTTTGTATTGATAATGAAGAGGCCATTTTGGCAGGGCTTGAAAGCTTATTAACTCGCTGGAAGTGCGAGGTGATTTGTGCAACCGATTTAGCTGATGCCCGCATTAAACTTGGCCTTAAAGGCGTTGCTCCTGATATCGTTTTAGCCGATTACCATTTAGATAATAATCAAAATGGTGTTGATGCAATGGACGGTATTCGCTCGCGCTACGGTGAACATTTACCTGGGATCTTGATAACGGCTAATACGAATAAGGATTTGGTTGACGATGTACAAAAGCGTGGTTATCACTATATGGCTAAAATGATTAAACCAGCGGCATTACGGGCGTTAATATCAAGTTTAGTGAAGTAGGCCGATGCAGTGTTAATAAATGAAATAGAGAGCGCTAACAGCAAAAGGATGAGCAATGATAACTGTCTATGGCGATGAAAAATCAGGTAACTGTTACAAAATAAAGCTCACTTTGGCGCTACTTAAAATTGATTATCAATGGTTTGACATAGATATCATGGCCGGTGGCACCCAAACCAAGGCTTTTTTAGCTAAAAACCCAAACGGTAAGTTACCGATTATTGAGCTAGATGATGGTCGAGTGCTAGCCGAGTCCAATGCCATCATTGGATACTTGGCCGCTGGCTCGAGGTTAATTCCTGACGATAAATTTAATAATGCCTTAATGTATCAATGGCTGTTCTTTGAGCAATACAGTCACGAGCCTTGTATTGCCGTTGCTCGGTTTATCAAACTTTATCAAGGTATGCCACTAGAGCGGCAAGCTGAGTTTGATAACTTACAAATTCAGGGGGGTAAGGTATTGAAATTAATTGATAACCAGTTAGCAGGGCAGGCATTTATGCTCGGTGAGCTATTTAGCCTGGCAGATATTGCGCTTTATGCCTACACCCATGTGGCCCATGAGGGTGGCTTTGATTTATCGGTTTATCCCAATCTCCAACAATGGTTAGCTAATGTTGAGTCACAAGCGGGTTTTGTTTCCATGCTCGATTAATCAATCGCGATCTTTTATCTGACCAGCTTAATCATTAGCAGCATTACTGATAACTTAAGCGCGTTGCAGCAAATCGGTTAAGTAAAGTGTGCATGATGTAACACAGTAATAAAGTCGCTACTATGGCAACCAAAATACTGCTAATACGGTAAAGTGCGCTATATATCAGATCGCTCCCTGGGCTTAGGTATTGGCCAAATAAAATACCCAGCGTGGTCATCGCTCCAAAACCAACGCCTGCGCCGACTTTTTCTTTAACATGAACTTGGCTAAATAGCATTAATCCGAACCATAAAACCGGCACTACTAAGATAAGCAGCCCTGACCAATCATAAAGAAACAACTGGGCTAACACACCGAATGTCACTCCAAGAAAGGTACCTATCGCACGTTTAAGGGCATAATTTAATACCCCAGTAAAATGCATCGGATAAAGTAATAAAATTGTGGCAGCTTGCGCCGACATAGAGTCTTGCAGATTAAATATCTGGAACACGATAAAAGATGCTGTGGCGATAGTTGCCCCCAGTAATACTTCATGTCGCATTCGATTTACTGATTTTGCTGGTGGTTTTTGCAATTTTCTGGGTTCAACATCAGGGATTAACGAGACCATGATATAGGCGATAATGATTGCTAGTATTGTGGCGCCGAGATTAGCGCCGATGAGACCGTTTAGATCAGTATCAGGGTAACTGGCAAAATTAAGCATGATGCTCAGATTAAGTAAACTATTGGCACCAAAAAGAAAAAAACTGCCGCGGGTCATGGCGGTAAAAAAGCCAACAAACACCCCAAAAATAATCAGGGTCATTAAGACTGGGTGGCCACCAAATAAACCACCGATAACGCCTACCACTAATCCAGCTGTGACAGAAGACGCCAACACCTGCCGCGCGACATGGGCGGTGAACACAGGTGCTAGACCTAGCAATACCATAGGGGTAACAGTATAAAACACCCCGTTACTAAAGCCGAACAGTTTACACAAAGTAAAGCCAATCGTGCCAGCAGTGGCAATACGTAGACATTGACGTAAATCATTGGCTGTCATGGGATTAAATCTTAGTAACATGATTGTTGCCTTTTGTCGCTGTAATATATTTAAAATAGCGCATCTATCAAATGTATGATGTTAATAGATATAGTGCAGCATACTGATGGCTTTAATCTGCCCATGAGCTAATAAGTTCAGCAAACTATTTTCTGGCATTATCTGCACCGTCGCCCGTGCCCCCGTTGGCAATGTTCTCATGACTTCGTCATTATCTAATTGTAAATGCAATCTCATTCTTTGGGCGTCACGGACCCAGCGATCTGATTGTTGCGGAGTCGCTAAACTGCCATTGGCATCGAACTGTCCGGCGCTAACCCCAGCATCAATACTGCTGACGTGGGCGCGATATAAACGGCCTGGTTCACCGTCAAACGCAACAAGGGCTTTAGATGAAATTGAGACATCTCGTAATGCCTTTTCTCTAAAATCAGCAATAATATCCACATCATCAGAAACAAGAGCCAGTAGTGGCTGGCCAATGGCCGCAAAGCCGCCGACCATGATTTGCAAGTTAGTAACTGTGCCGTCTTGATCCGCATGAACTTGGGTATAAGACAGGTTTAATTTGGCTTGGGCTAAGCGATTTTCGGCCTGACGTACTTTTAAGTTATTGTTACCGTAAACACCGCGGCTCACTTCTAATTGCTTTAAACGGGCTTGGGTTGCCAGCAAATTTGCTTCAGCCGCAGCAGCATCGCTGTCAGCTTGATCGCGTTGCTGTTGGGATACGCCATTAGTTTTGTACAGTGCATCAAGACGCTTTGCTTCGCTGCGCTTTTGTTGTGATGTGGTTTGGCTGGCATTGACATCAGCTTGCGCCGCTAACAAAGAGGCATCTAGCTCAGCGTTATCTTGCTGGACTTGCTCTAAAGCCAACTGCGCTTCATCTACCGCTAACTTATACGGTCTAGGATCTACTTCAAACAGTAATTCACCCTTGCTAACAACTTGGTTATTAGTGACAGCAATAGTTTTAATGCGGCCATTAACTTGTGGGGTAACCTTAGTCACAACCCGAGTTGCCATAGCCTGCGGCGTTAATGGCATAGCGGCATCAGCAAACATAAAGTAACCAAATACCAGCATAAAGCCTGCTAAGGCAATTTTTGTTAGCCGCGAAAATTGTTGATCTGGTGTCATATTTGTATTCACTTACTTGTCTGTCATTTTAGCTAATTTGGTTAACGCATTATTACCAATCAGATTAATTACTCTTTCAAACTCAGTAAGTTCTTCAGCGTTTATGCCTAAGAGCAATTGGCTACGGATATTGATAATTGTTACTTCGACTTTCGTTATTAAATCTAGTCCAGCAGGAGTCAAATTGACAAGTCTGGCGCGTTTATCATGGGGGCAACAGTGGCGTTCAATGAGCCCTTGCTGTTCTAATTGGGCTAAGGTGCGCATTAAAGAGGCCAGTTCAATTTCTAAGGCATTGGCTAATACTTTTTGACTGAGGTTGTCGCCTAATCGCCACAGTTTCCATAAGGCTGTCCAGCGTGGGTAAGTTAACTCTAAAGGGGCAAGTTCAATGTCAACAGCGGTGCGCCATAAGCGATGCAGACGCCCCAATTGTTCTGCCAGTGATAGCTCTTTCATATGGTCGAATTCTTTTTGCATCATGGTTCCCATTTACTTAGCGTGCTAACTATTATACTTGGTTAGCACGCTAAGTAAATTGATTTTTTATCGCAGTGATATCCCTAGTGTTATATATAACGCTAAGGCAATGATAGAAAAGAGAATAAATTTCAAACAAATAGATGTATCATTTTATGTTAATACTTAAGTCGTAATAGTCAGCAACAAGAATGGATAATTCAATAGGTAAAAGTTGAAATCTAAACACCAATGAAAAAGAATTAAAAGTATTTAGCAAGGATATCCAAGACTAGGTTTATACTGAATTAACTGACTACAACAAAGCACTTCTAACTTTAATCATCATAATCACTGTGCCGTCACTAACGCGAGTCTGCCTGCGTTTAAACTCGTTCTTATAATTACAGTCTCATTTCCATAACAGCTTCACTAGTCATAGCTACATCTAGCTCACTTCCTTTAAGTGGGTGTTATCCATCCTTTATTCAATGTATTTATTATTAAAAGGTAGACAATGTGGTCGCCATAAAGAAATGCCCATCAATGACTGGCGATAGCCCAATTGATGAAACCTTGTTTGCGCTTATTGCGCAGGATATCGAAGCAAAAGGCTACAGTATTCGGCCAACGGCCTTGCCAGATGCATTAGCGAACAATTTGTTTAATCATCAGCAAGGGATAGAAGCAGACAAGTTTGAAGAAGCAGGTATAGGAAGGGGTGGCGAGTATTTAAAAAATGAGTTTGTTAGAACTGATGCCATTAGCTGGATAACCAATGGATCTGAAGCAGGCAGAGATTGGCTCACTTGGACCGCCAACTTGCAAAGCTTTTTAAATAGACGATTATTTCTAGGTTTGTTTTCATTTGAAAGTCACTTTGCTCATTATGGCCCAGGTGATTACTATAAAAGACACTATGATGCTTTTAAGGGCGAAGCGAATCGAGTGCTTTCAATCGTGGTATATTTTAATCGAGCGTGGTCAGCGTCAGATGGCGGCGAGTTAGTGTTATATCAAGATAACTTCGATAAAGAAGGCATTAAAGTAATGCCATTACTGGGCACGATAGTGACATTTTTAAGTGAAGAGTTTCCCCATGAAGTATTGGCAGCCAAGCGGGATCGATATTCTATCGCTGGTTGGTTTAGGGTTAATACTTCTATCGCTGCTAAAGTCGATCCGCCGAGGTAAGTTATCCGTCTAGATGCGCTTAACCAACAGCTGGGCGATAAGCTGTTTATTTTACTAGCTCTGATAATGAAGCATCATTTTTTATTGAATTTTGACAGGAGAGAGCCGTTGAAATTAGCAGCTGCAATAAAACATTTTTGGTCCTTTGGTATTATCAGCGGACTAATAGTCTCGGTATTGGTAACACTCTTTATTGTCATATGGGAATGGCTCGAAAATCCTGGCGGCATATTTCACGGCGCTGAAGGTACAAATTGGCAATTTGTTTATGACACTGGCATCAGTTGGTTTATGCCTACTTTTATCTATGTCGCTATCATTGCCGCAGTGAGCCACCTCATATATTCAGCGATAAAATGGCTCAGTGATTCAGCTGATAACTCAAAATGAGAGTATTTAATGGGCAAGAGAATAGAATCAGTAACGTAGGTTTTGTGTAGCCAAAGTGATAGCCGCTATGATCGTACTAGCTGACAACAATATAAATGGGCTTTTTATTAAGTGTATCTGCAACAAAAAACTGCCTCAGCAACTAAAGTTTAATGGGTTAAGGTAATGACTTGCATAAGTGTACTTTCATGTCGTGTTAGTGACGTTGATTTATTGCTCAAACAATTTAATTAATGAACACTTTGGTTTTTTTATCAACACTTAAACGTTTTTATGTCATTTAGGGATTTACAGCGACCGCAGCTTGTCATATTATTCGCGGCGTTCGGAGAGATGGCAGAGTGGTCGAATGCACCGGTCTTGAAAACCGGCATGGGTTTGTAGCCCATCTAGGGTTCAAATCCCTATCTCTCCGCCATATTAAATACGAGAAAAGCCGTTGATTATCAACGGCTTTTTTTGTTTCTGGCGTTTGAGGGGCTTTCTGAGAGGATTGACTCAGACAATGTACCT
>NZ_MCTV01000018.1:0-51195 GCF_002874545.1 Shewanella sp. 10N.286.52.C2 | reverse complement strand
CTGGGTTTTACGTAACGATGGGTTACGTCTGAATTAAAGCCTAACAGGCAATCTCACTTTCAGAGAAGTGGTGGGTCGTGAAGGATTCGAACCTTCGACCAATTGGTTAAAAGCCAACTGCTCTACCAACTGAGCTAACGACCCATCTTAAAGCTTTCAGAATAATTGAAGCCTATAAATAGTATTCAATCAATCTGCCATCAAAATAAGTTAATCTAACTCATTCAAATGACCCCAGAACGTCGCTCCGTTCTGAGGGCGCCTATAATACCTTTTTCATTTGCTCATGCAAGCGCAATTTAGCGTTTTTTTGCCGTTTGCACTAAAAACAAACTAAGAGGCTGTTTTTAGGTTAAATTAGGGTTACAACGCAGACAATTGTTGCTGTGCTAAACGTGCCGATGCACTATTTGTGTATTCTTTAAGCACTCGATTGTAAAAAGCAGTTGCGGTAGCTTTATCACCTTCTTTTTCAGCAATCATGCCTAACTTAACTAAACTATCACCACGCTTATTAGAATTAGGATATTTAGTGACCACTGCATCAAAAGCTTGCTTCGCTTCAGTAAAGGTACCTTTATTAAACAACAGTTGCCCTAACCAATAATTTGCATTTGCTGCATAAGTGGAATCAGGGTATTGCTTAATAAAATCACTAAAAGCAGGAATAGCCTCATCGTACTTACGCTCTTTAAGCACTAAATTCACCGCTTGCTCGTAACTTGCAGTTTCACCTAAGCTAGATGGGCCTGCTGAAGCGGCATTATTTTCAGCAACGGTAACCGTAGTCGCCGCGGCACTAGCTGATAAATTAGCAATTTCTTCATACAACTGACGTTGACGCTGTAACATTTGACTAATTTGATAGTCTTGCTGCTCAGTAATGCCTCGCAAATCTAACACTTCACGTTGCAAAGTATCTAAACGCTGCTGCGCTTCAAATTCCGTTTGTTGTTTTGCTTTAATGATACGCTCGAGACGAGATATACGATCGTCATTTGAACCACCAGCAAGATCTTGCACCGGCGCTGGCGCAGCAGTGGCACCAGCAGCAAAAAACATTGCAGCAAATAAAACAGCATGTTTCATCAATAAACTCCTAAACTGGCCAACAAGTGCTGGCCTTCCTATTACGAAAGTTCAACCGCGATGATTAGTAAACTAAAACACCACGACGGTTTTTAGCAAAACCACTCTCGCTTCGAGAGAAATCTAATGGCTTTTCTTCACCATAACTAACAACACTCATTTGACTTGGTTGTACACCCATACTTTGAAGGTATTTCGCAATAGCTTTAGCGCGTCTTTCACCTAAAGCAATATTGTATTCAGGTGTACCACGCTCATCAGCATGACCTTCAATTAATACACGAACATTTGGATGCTCAACTAAGTAATTGCCATGAGCTTGAATAATGGCAGCGTTTTCGCTTTGTACTTCACTGCGGTCAAAATCAAAATAAATGATATTTTGAGCGCGTAATTCTTCTTGCTCTACGCGTTGTTGCTCTTCAGGCGTTAAGATTGGTGCAACGCCTCCTGTTTCAACACCACCAGAACCGTATTCACCGCCAGTAGTTGTGGTTGAGCCACTTGTAGAACCACTTGCATCGGTTTCAGATTCTGAAGTTGTGCTACATGCACCTAATGCCATAACAGGTACAACAACTAACATAGCTTTAAACAACTTATTCAGATTCATTGGAAATCCTTATTAATATTATAAAAATGGTGACCAGGCTGGTGATTTAACTTCACCTTGACCTGCGGGTAATCTTGCTTTAAATCGTCCATCCATAGACACCGCAGCGAGCACTTGCTTGCCTTGGTGTGTAGTACCATAAATAACCATGGTGCCATTTGGTGCAATACTTGGCGACTCATCAAGGGTCGTTGATGTCAGCACTTGCATAAAACGGGTTTGCAAGTCCATTCGTGCAATATTGTATTTTCCGTTAGTACGGTTTACAAAAATCATACTGCGACCATCTGGAGTGATCGTGCCACCTAAGTTCCACTCGCCTTCAAAGGTCATACGTGAAATTTTACCTGTGCTGAGTTTCACTTGGTAAATTTGCGGTTTTCCGCCGCGCTCAGAGGTAAAAATAAGTGACTCTCCATCTGGCATCCACGATGCTTCAGTATCGATAGCATAATGATTAGTAATGCGCTTTATCGCTTTACTGGCAATATCGATTACGTAAATTTCAGGCTGACCATCCTTAGATAGTGTCACAGCAAGCTTTTTACCATCTGGTGAGAAACTCGGTGCGCCATTAATACCCTGATGAGAACTGACTTTAGTACGCTCTTGGGTATAAATATCTTGCACAAAGATTTCCGCTTTACGGTTTTCAAAGCTCACATAAGCTAAACGTCTGCCATCTGGTGACCAACTTGGTGACATTAACGGCTCTGGCGAGCGAAGTAACATTTGCTCGTTATAACCATCATAGTCGGCAATCATCAAATGGTAAGGAGATTTTTCACCTTGTTTAACGACAACATAAGCGACTCGACTTAAAAACGCCCCACGAATACCGGTTAGTTTTTCATAAACAATGTCACTAATGCGGTGACCATATTGTCTAAACTGTGCTTCACTGATAACAGTTTCACGGCTCTCAAGCAGTAGTTCACTGTTTTTCATTGGGCCTTTATCAGTTTGTAGCTGGGCTTTGACTAAATCAATCAGATCAAAACTCACCAAATATTGATTATTGCCATAAGGCTTAATTGAGCCCACTAATAACGCTTCAGATGCCGTTGAATTCCACACTTGAGAGGTAAATTCTTTCACAGTGCTGATATTTGCTTGCGGTAAACTGCGCGCATCAAGCGGACTAAATGTGCCACTGCGAGCTAAGTCACTGGTCACCACATCACTGATACGCTCAGGTGCTGGCCCTGTACCTTGCCATACAAACGGCATAACCGCGATAGGTCTTGCAGCATCAACACCTTCAGTAATAACGATATCTAATGCGGCATTCGCACTGCTACTTACAAGAACTACAAATAGTGTTAACCATTTTGCCAAAATCTTCATGTGACCCCTTTAATTAAATTCCGGTGATACGGTTAAATTAATTTCTTTCATTTTGTTATACACATCAGCTTCAGAAGAAACCGGTAACCGCCCTGCTTTATTTATCGCAGCTTTCGCTGCACGACAAACAACTTGATCGCCACTTAATGTTTGACTCGCGGTAACAAAGCCATCTGGCGCTAATCGAATTAACACGCGGCAACTTTTACCACGCATTGACTCATCAACAACCAAATTACGTTGGATAGTTGATTTAATCATCGCGGTATACTTGTTTACCTCAGATACAACCTGTTTATTACGGGTTGCAGATAAGGCAACTTGCTCAGCAGCCATTGCATCTGCCATTTCTTTTTCCTGGCGAGCACGCTCAGCCTCTTCGGCTTTACGTTTACGTTCAGCTTCTTCTTTACGTTTTCTGTCTTCTTCACGCTTTTTAGCAGCTGCAGCTTCTTCACGCTGGCGCTTTTCTTCAGCTTTTATCTCTGCAGCTATACGCTGCGCTTCTTGCTGTTTACGAAGTTCAGCGGCCTTTTCTGCTTTGGCTTTTTCTGCAGCTTCTTTTTGCTGCGCAGCCTTAGCGGCATTATTGGCTTTTATGGTTTCTTGCTCTTTTTGCTTACGTTGAATTTCAAGCTGCTTAATACGTTCTTGTTCTTTTCGCACTTCTTCTCTAGCTTTGCGCGCTTGCCTATCGATTTCAGCTTGACGTTGTTTTTCTTTTCGCTCGGCATCGCTTCGTTGTTGTTTAAGTTTTTCAGCATGGTCATTAATACGCTGCTGATCAACCACAACGGCCTGAACGATGGGTTCAGATTGAGTTTGTGGTAAATGTTTAGGTTTATCTTCAAAACTAATGCCTAAAGCAAGCACCACGATTACCCCAATATGAATGCCGGCAGAAATAACAACGGGTAAAGTTAATTCAGATTTAACAGCCACCAAACTACTCCTCAGGCGAATCAGTCATTAAGCCCACCGCAGGCACACCCGCACCTTGTAAGCTGACCATGAGTTGAATCACGTTTTCATATGCTATGCGACGATCGGCTTTTACAACTACAGGTCTTTCTGGCTCAAGCTGGATCATTGCACCCACTTGCACTGAAATTTCATCCAATGAGAGTGGATCGTTATTTGATCCGCTGCCCACATTCAGAAAGTATTCACCAAACTCATCAATTGAGGCAACGATAGGCGGTTTGCTTTCTGCCGATAATGGTTCAGCTTTACCTTGAGGTAGTTCCACCTTTACGCCTTGTGAAACAATTGGCGCTGTCACCATAAAAATAATAAGCAGCACCAACATTACGTCGATATAGGGTACAACATTAATTTCGGCAACTGGACGGCGGCGCTTGCGTTGATACATTACACCGATTCCTTCTCGCTGTAGGCTTGGCGTTGTAATATGTTAGAAAATTCTTCCATAAAGTTAACGTGGGCCATTTCAAGTTTTTCTACTTGTGTCGAGAAACGGTTATAGGCAATAACAGCTGGAATAGCAGCAAATAACCCCATAGCTGTCGCGATCAAAGCTTCAGCAATACCCGGCGCTACCATAGTTAAAGTGGCATTTTCTACTGTGCCCAATGCAATAAATGAATTCATAATGCCCCATACTGTACCGAACAGGCCGATATAAGGGCTGGTTGAACCGATTGTGGCTAATAAAGGTAAATGAGTATCAAGTTTTTCAACTTCACGGGATAAACTGACTCGCATAGCCCTTGATGTGCCGTCCATAACAGCTTCAGGAGACTTACTGTTTGCTGAACTCAAGCGAGAGTACTCTTTAAAGCCTGCGACAAATAATGCTTCAAGGCCTGTCAATGATTCACCACGAATTGACAACTCTTTGTAAAGTTTATTCAAATCCACACCAGACCAAAAAGTATCTTCAAATTTTATTGATTTAGCGCGGGCTGAATTGAGCAATTTACGGCGCTGAATGATTACCGCCCACGAGGCAATAGATAAACATAATAAGGTTAGCATCACTAACTTAACGAGAAGACTTGCCTCTAAAAAAAGACCGATAAAAGAAATTTCAGCTTGCACGATTAAACTCCTGCACAATATTGGATGGAATAGCCCTAGGTCTCATTCGAGATAAAGCAATACAAGCGACAACAATAGTGGCTTCACAATAGCTAACACCATTATCATCTAGCAATCGCTGTTTAAATATCAGCGAAGCTTTTTTTAATTCTGTCAGCTCAGATTCAACAATTAAGTTCTGCTCGAATCTTGCTGCAACTTTAAAGTCTAGCTCAGCATGTTTCACCACAAAAGCAATGTCATTAGCTAACAATTCAGTTTGCTTTATTCCCATAGCTTTTAACCACTCTGTGCGAGCACGTTCGAAAAAGTTTAAATAATTCGAATGATAAACAACACCACCAGCATCGGTGTCTTCATAATAAATAGAAATAGGCCATGTAAACATAATTAGCGATTGTGAATTTTGCGTAATAAAAGATGGCTTACTATACCGAGTACCACCACGCTTGTGAACAAAGCGACCTAGCAAAACGGGGATTATTTTAGGGTTTAAGACTTAATTTGGCATTAAAATATGGCTTTTGCAGAGATATTAGCGGCAAATGAATAAAGTTTAATGTTAGCGCCTTTTGCAGTTACATTTAGGTAACATAAAAATTGAGATTAACATCACGAATAGGCTGTAAATCTAGGCCTTTCAAGATAGTAATCTCAACATAAATTATCACTAATGAATTTTAGCGGGAATGGCTAAACCAAAACTGTGCCACAAGAAACTGTATATATCTGCAGCTTCATCAATTTTCATGGCAGTAGGTTTACCAGAGCCATGACCAGCATTGGACTCAATACGCATAATCACCGGCTTGTTTGCTTGTTGATGTTTTTGCATCATAGCTGCAAATTTAAAGCTATGCAGTGGCACAACGCGGTCATCATGATCTGCTGTCATCACCATAGTGGCAGGATAATTCCCAGGTTTGACATTATGATACGGAGAGTAAGCTAATAATGCAGGGAATTGCTCAGCCACATCCGCGCTGCCATATTCACTGACCCAGGCCCAACCTATGGTGAACTTCTGAAACCGTAGCATATCTAGCACACCGACCGCTGGCAGTACTGCGGCAAATAAATCAGGTCGCTGTGTTAATACCGCGCCCATCAATAAACCACCATTACTGCGACCATAAGCGCCTAACTTTGATTTGTTGGTGTAACCATTATCAATCAGGTATTCCGCAGCAGCATAATAGTCATCAAACACATTCTGCTTTTTATCGAACATGCCTGCTTGATGCCAACTTTCGCCATATTCTGCCCCGCCGCGGATATTGGGAACGGCATATATTCCGCCCATATCGAGCCAAGCAATATTTGCAGGGCTAAAACGTGGTGTCATCGAAATCGAAAAGCCACCATAGGCATAGAGCAGTGTTGGGTTGTTGCCATTAAGGGTTACCCCTTTTTTATAAGACACCATCATTGGAATACGGGTGCCATCTTTACTGGTATAAAACACTTGCTCAGAAACGTAGTCATCGGGATTAAACGAAACTTTAGGCTGATTATATAAACTGGTTTCACCGCTTCTAAAATCAAATTTATAAATCGTTTGCGGTTGCACATAGCTATTGAAGGCAAAATAGAAATAATCTTTACTGCGTTTTCCGTATGGTCCTAAAACACGGCCTTTACCTGGAAGCGCAACATCTTGCCTTTTGGTGCCATTTAAACCGTATATCGATACTTTACCTAATACATCATGTAGATAACTCACTACAAAATGATCATGGACAATCGCAATATCGTTAATGGGATCGCTAGACTCAGGGATAATGGTTTGCCAATGGGCTTTTTCTGGACGATTAATATTTATCTCAATGACTTTTCCATTTGGCGCATCTAAATCTGTCTTAAAATAGAAATGCTCTTCATCATTACCAAGGAAAACATATTGAGCTTCTAAATCGGTGATTAACTCAACCACTTCAGCATCAGCAGATTGCAGTGACTTATAGAAGAACCGATTGCGGCTATCAGTGCCTTGAGAGACAGTTAATAATAAGTAGTCGCCCTTTTCGGTTATTTCAGCCCCAAAGCCCCAATCTTTGTTTTGTGGGCGCTCATAAATAAGTATATCTTCAGCTTGCTGGGTACCAATTTTGTGGTAATACACTTTTTGATTAAAATTGACATCAGCAAGTGCATCGCCACCGGCTGGTGCATCATAGCGAGAATAATAAACACCTTGGTTATTGGCGTCCCACGTGGCGGTTGAAAACTTAATCCACTGCAGTTTATCGGCCAGCGCTGCGCCTGAGGCAATATCAATGAACTGCCACTGCTGCCAGTCAGATCCAGATTTTGAAACGCCGTAGGCCAGTGTTTTACCGTCATTACTGACCGAAACACCAGATAGCGCAACGGTACCGTTTTCAGAAAGTGTATTGGGGTTAAGTAATTCTTTGGTATTGCCGGCTTTATCAGTTACATACAACACAGACTGTGACTGCAACCCGTCATTTTGATAGAAAAAAGTATTTGAGCCATTTTCAAATGGCGCTGACACTTTCTCAAAATTCCATAATGCTGTAATGCGATCAACCACAGCTTGCTTGTTGTTAATGTTATTTAAATACTGGCTACCAAAATCTTGTTGTTGTTTAACCCACTGTTCAGTTTCTGGTGTATTTTGCTCTAAATGTCTGAAAGGATCGGCAACACTCACACCGTGTAGTGTTTCAACCAAATCTTGTTCGACTGTATTTGGATAAGAATATTTAGTGGTACTTGTGACTTGTTCTACCGTAGAGTCTGGTGCGTGTTGACAAGCAGTAAGTGCAGTTCCAAGGACAATGGAGAGTAGTGAACCCTGTAATAAGGGCATTTTTATTATCATTTTAAGCAACCTTCTTTTGCATTGTGGCTTCATGCCTGAAAGTAATATACCTCAAAATATAATTATTGCGAAAATCTGTATTTATTTAGGGATTACAAGACTATTTCATAGGCTTATCACAAGATAATTTCGAATAAAAATAATTAGCCAGGTACTTTAATTGAATAACTTAACAATTGATTATCATCCAATACCGCACACTTTCGACTAAATATGCACGCCAGATGATTATTCATTTACTAATAGCGCTATTACTTCATAAATGGGTGCTTAAACGCTAAAGCTCAACCTAAAGTCACATTAGTTTTTTTAATGCGAAGTCGAAATTTTTCTAGTTTGTCAGCTTAGAGCAAAGTCTCTAATATACGCCTTGTTTTCAGGACATAGCTTATTAAGTTGACATAGCTTACTGAGTTATAGAAAACCAAGAACTTCTAGTTGATGTATCCCAATACCTCAACTTATCCCTGGTTCTTATGCTTGACTTCCTTCCTTGAATTTGTGAATACAAATTGTTTGCCCGCTTACTTTAAGCGGGTATTTTTTTGCCTATTTTTCGAGAATAATACAGAAATAGTAGAGACAAAAAAGGCCTAATCACCCGACTAAGCCAATTAGAAAATTTATCATCTGTAGGTTAAATCGTTTTAGAAATTTTAATCACTACTCGACGGTTACGATCTCTTTCTTCAGAGAGTTGATTCGATGCAACATGGCGTCTTTCACCGTGACCGGTTTTATGGATTCTGCTTTGCTCAATGCCACTGGCAACTAATAAATCAGCCACAGAATCGGCCCGTCTATCCGATACCCTTTGGTTAACCGAACGCCCACCATAACTATCGGTATAAGCGTCAACAAACACTAGCTCAACATCAGAGTCATAAGATAAGTATTCCTGCACTCGGTTTAATTGAAGCTTAGAGAAACGGGTTAATGCGGTGCCGCCTGCTTCATAGTTAAGTACAGTAAATGCGATATCGTCGAAACTATAAGGTAATAGCGTAGCCAAACAAGAACGGAATTGACGATATTCACCACCAAAATTAGCTGCTGATAACCCTACCGCGACTTTATCAGTGCGGTTATACCAATCAGCATAATAAAAAGTCGGCTGCATGCCTTTACTTAATTCAGTCAGCATCGACCAAGCTGCTTTACGTGGCACTTCACCGTTAAACTGCTTATGGTAAGTTAAGGTGGTGATCTCTTTTGCATTAACGCCTGGGCGCCATTGGGGCGCTTTACTTATCAGTTGCGCCTCGGTGATTTGATCGGGTTTATTCCACATATCAAGACTAAAGTTCAAATTTAAGTCTTTACCAGCACGACTAGTGAAAATAGCTTTGCCGTATGCAGGGATGTCATGTTCAAGCCGACACTCTATCGGGCTATTTTCGCTTAGGCGCCACATAGAGTCATCAAGAGACGCAACATATTGTTGTAAATCAGCTTGTGCTGAAGATACAAAACAAAAACTGCTTACTAAAAGTAATTTACGCCACATAAAAACATCCCGATTGCTGATCACATATTTTTTATCGGCAGTATTTAATTTTCCTTTAGCAGAATTATTCGCCGATCAAACATGACACCGAGGCGCACTTTTAGCATAATAGCCGCCAGAATGAAGAATGAGGTTTTTAATGAGCGATATCTGCGACGCAAACAAATTCAAACACCGCTTTAGAGGTTACTTCCCTGTAGTTATCGATGTCGAGACTGCGGGATTTAATGCTGCAACTGATGCGTTGCTAGAAATAGCTGTCACCACCCTTAAAATGAATGATGATGGCGTAATCGAATTGGATAAAACCATTCACTTTCATATCGAGCCTTTTGAAGGTGCCAATCTTGAACCAGAAGCCTTAGCATTTAATGGGATTGATCCAACCAATCCATTACGTGGTGCTATTGACGAAAAACAAGCATTTCTAGAAATATTCAAGATGGTTAAAAAAGCGCAAAAAGCTGCTGACTGTCATCGCTGTATTATCGTTGCCCATAATGCAGCATTTGATATTGGCTTTGTAAATAAAGCCATTGAGCGAAATGATTTAAAACGGTCGCCATTCCACCCTTTTGCGACCTTTGACACCGCAACTCTTGCAGGTCTTGCTATTGGTCATACGGTATTAGCCAAAGCCTGTAAAATGGCCGGCATTGATTTTGATAATAAAGAAGCGCATTCCGCCTTATATGATACTGAACGTACTGCTGAACTTTTTTGCTATATCGTCAATCGATGGAAAGCGTTAGGTGGCTGGCCTATGCCAGTTGCAGAAGACACTGAAGATTCTTCTGCAGAGCTTGATACCAGTGCTGTGACTGCGATAACACCTACAGCTCAGTAGTCATGCATGTTAGCTGTTTGCAAAAATATAACAGCTTTAAAAAAGAGAAACTGTGGACTAATTAAGTCCCAATAACAAAAAAGCTGCCATTGGCAGCTTTTTTAGATCTAACTAGCTAATAACTTAAAGCTGGTCAGAATTATCTTTTAAGTAAGAAGCAACACCTTCAGTGGTTGCAGTCATACCCTTGTCGCCTTTTTCCCAACCAGCAGGACAAACTTCACCGTGCTCTTCGTGGAATTGTAATGCATCGATCATACGTAGCATTTCATCAACGTTACGACCTAGTGGCAGATCGTTAACAACTTGATGGCGGACTTGACCTTCTTTGTCGATTAAGAAAGACGCACGGAAAGCAACACCAGCTTCTGGATGCTCAACATCGTAAGCTTTACAGATTTCGTGTTTAACGTCAGCAACTAACGTGTAGTTAACTTCACCAATACCGCCTTTATCTACTGAAGTATTTCTCCAAGCGTTGTGTGAGAACTGAGAGTCAATTGAAACACCAATAACTTCAACACCGCGTTTAGTGAATTCTTCAATACGGTGATCAAATGCGATCAACTCAGAAGGACACACGAAAGTGAAATCAAGTGGGTAAAAGAAAACAACAGCTTGCTTACCTTTAATAGCAGTCGCTAGGTTGAAGCTATCAACGATTTCACCAGTACCAAGAACCGCAGCGGCAGTAAAATCTGGGGCCGGACGGCCTACTAATACGCTCATTTTATATCTCCATCTATGGATTGAAAAAATTTAAAACAATGCCTGTTAATCTGGATGGCATTATACCCGAACTGCAGCAATATGCGAGATAGCTCGCATAAATGCATACCTAAATAGATATATTGTTCTCATATTTGAGCTATACCTTACCCGTTATTGATAAAAGAGATAAGCCCTTTATGCTGAAAAGTATTTCAGCTGCTGATAAATGCTCCATATTAAAAAGATTCTGTGACATGAAGAATAAAAATAACATCCTCACAAGCCTTGTTACAAGAATCACAAACCCCAATCACAAGCAGGCAAAACATTTAAACTCGTTAGAGATAAACTGGACATGTATACCTATACAGATAAGAATAAGCTCAGAATAATTATCTAAAACACAACTCAATAAGAATTAATTAATATGAATGCCGTCGTAATTGCTGTCACCTTAATGCTCGCATTAAGTCTTATGCGTGTGAATGTTGTCATCGCGCTCACCATTAGTGCCCTCGCGGCTGGCCTATTTGGTGGATTAGATATACATCAAACCATCACCGCTTTTAATAATGGTCTCGGTGGCGGAGCGCAAATTGCGTTAAGTTATGCACTTTTAGGTGCCTTTGCTGCTGCGCTATCACACTCAGGTTTAACCACGCTCATTTCCCACAACATCATTAAAAAAGTGGGAAAAGAACCAAACAGCACCAATACCTTAGTGGTTCGTTGGTTGATCTTAGCGTCAATATTAATCATGGCCATTAGCTCGCAAAATATTTTACCTATTCATATCGCCTTTATTCCCATTTTAATTCCGCCACTATTACATGTATTAAGTAAGCTCAACATTGATCGCCGCTTAGTGGCTTGTATCATCACTTTTGGCTTAGTAACCACCTACATGATTTTACCCATTGGTTTTGGTGGTATTTTCTTAAATGACATCTTGTTAGCTAATTTAAACAATAACGGCCTTGGCGCTGTTAAAGAGCAAATTCCAATGGCAATGATGCTACCCGCTCTTGGAATGATCACTGGCTTATTAATAGCGGTATTTATCACTTACCGTAAACCACGCCAGTATGAAATTAAAGATGTCGAGTCCACTGAAAAAACAGTGAGTATCAACAAAAAAACTATCGTGATTTCTTTGTTCGCCATTTTTGCAACCTTAGTGGTGCAGCTACAAACTGATTCAATGATTTTTGGCGCCTTGACGGGCTTTCTCATTTTCCGCTTCTCAGGCATTATCAAAGCGGATGTGAGGCAAGATATGTTTAACCAAGGCGTGCTAATGATGGCCAATATCGGCTTCATCATGATTGCAGCTGCAGGTTTTGCTGCTGTGGTAAAATCAACAGGTGAAGTCAGCACCCTAGTGACTTCATTAGGCGACATCATTGGCGATAATAAAGCGCTTGCCGCACTATTGATGCTTGTTGTCGGCTTATTAATTACCATGGGGATTGGCTCTTCTTTCTCTACCATCCCAATTATTGCTACGATTTATGTTCCATTAGCAATGACATTTGGCTTTTCAGTGGCGGCTACAATCGCCTTGGTGGGCACAGCCGCTGCATTAGGTGATGCGGGCTCTCCTGCATCGGACTCAACCTTAGGCCCAACAGCAGGCTTGAATGCTGATGGCCAGCACGATCATATTCGTGACAGTGTTATCCCAACCTTTATTCATTACAACATTCCGTTAATCGCATTTGGTTGGATTGCTGCGATGGTTTTGTAGTTAATAAAATAAGCAATAAAAAGGGAGCCAATTGGCTCCCTTTTTATTGCTTAACAATGTTAGTAACAGAGGTTAGTTACTTAGTACCAAATATCTTATCACCAGCATCACCTAAACCAGGTAAAATATAACCTTGCTCATTTAGGCAGTCATCAATAGCGGCAGTGTATAATTCAATATCAGGATGGGCAGCTTCTAGTGCTTTAATACCTTCAGGGGCCGCCACAAGCACTAATGCTTTAATAGACACACAGCCACGGCTTTTTAGTAAATCGATAGTCGCAATCATTGAGCCACCAGTAGCAAGCATTGGATCAACCACAATGGCAACACGCTCATCAACATTACTGACTAACTTGTCAAAATATGGCACTGGCTCAAGTGTTTCTTCATCACGGTAAATACCCACAACTGAAATTTTAGCGCTAGGCATATGCTCTAAGACACCATCCATCATGCCAAGACCAGCACGCAGAATAGGTACCACTGTCACCTTTTTACCTTTTATTTGCTCAATTTCAACAGGGCCGTTCCAGCCAGGGATGGTTACTTTTTCAGTTTCAAAATCAGAAGTGGCTTCATAAGTTAATAAACTACCGACTTCAGTAGCAAGCTCACGAAATCTTTTAGTACTAATATCAGCTTCACGCATTAAACCCACTTTATGGCGGATTAGCGGGTGTTTAACTTCAACGACTTTCATTTTTGCACTCCTATTGATGAGATATTTTTCGCAAATTCTTCAAATCTTAGTTTATTTATCCTCATTAGAAAACATAAAGTTTCATATTTGCAAACAATCTCACGCTAAAACAATAAAACTATTACAGAAAACTGTTTTCATGGGCGCATAAATCCAAATGATGGCTTTCGACGACGATCACAAGCTGTTAGAATATCGCCGCATAAAATCCCATAAAACGATGTACCCTAGAGGATCCTCCGTGACTACTCCTACACCACTTAGTTACAAAGACGCTGGCGTTGATATCGATGCTGGTAATGCATTAGTAGATAACATTAAAACTGCAGTAAAACGCACTCATCGTCCTGAAGTTATGGGCAATTTAGGTGGTTTTGGCGCGCTATGCGAGCTACCAACTAAATATAAACACCCTGTATTAGTTTCTGGTACTGACGGTGTTGGTACAAAACTGCGTTTAGCCATTGATTACAAAAAGCATGACACTGTCGGTGTTGATTTAGTTGCTATGTGTGTTAATGACCTAATCGTATCTGGTGCAGAGCCTTTATTCTTCCTTGATTACTACGCAACAGGCAAGCTTGATGTCGAAACAGCAACTTCAGTTGTTAATGGCATTGCAGAAGGCTGTTTTCAGTCTGGTTGTGCCTTAATTGGCGGCGAAACCGCTGAGATGCCAGGCATGTACGAAGGTGAAGATTACGACTTAGCAGGCTTTTGTGTAGGTGTTGCTGAAAAAGAAAACCTTATCGATGGTACTAAAGTAAAATCTGGCGATGCGTTAATTGCACTAGGTTCTACTGGTCCTCATTCAAATGGTTATTCTTTAATTCGTAAAGTACTTGAAGTAAGCAAAGCGGATCCTAAGCAAGATTTAGCCGGTAAGCCGCTAATCGATCATCTGTTAGAACCAACAAGAATTTATGTTAAGCCGCTTTTAAAGCTGCTTGAACAAACAGAAGTGCATGCCATGGCTCATATCACTGGCGGTGGCTTCTGGGAAAATATTCCTCGTGTACTGCCAAACGATTGCAAAGCAGTTGTCAAAGGTGATTCTTGGCAGTGGCCTGTGGTTTTCGATTGGTTAATGGAAAACGGCAACATTGAACAATTTGAAATGTACCGCACCTTTAACTGCGGTGTAGGCATGATAATCGCCTTACCAGCAGAGCAAGTTGATGCCGCATTAACCTTGCTACAAGCTGAAGGTGAAAACGCTTGGTTAATCGGTGAAATTGCTACTCGCCAAGGTGACGAAGAGCAAGTGGAGATTAACTAGATGACTGATTGCTGTCGTGTTCTAGTACTCATCTCTGGTAATGGTAGTAATTTACAAGCCATTATTGATGGTTGCGATGACAATGTCAGTGCTGAGGTAGTCGGCGTAATTAGTAACAAGCCTGATGCCTATGGATTAATCCGTGCGCATCAGAGTGAAATTGATACTAGCTGCGTTATTGCACGCAAAGATGAAACTCGAGTCCAATATGATCAACGCCTGAAGCAAGCCATCGAGAAATATCAACCTGACTTAATTGTACTTGCTGGCTTTATGCGGATTTTATCTGATGAATTTGTTAGCCAATATCTGGGAAAGATAATCAACATCCATCCTTCTTTATTGCCTAAATACACTGGATTAAATACCCATCAAAGAGCCATAGATGCCAAAGATGCTGAACATGGCGCCAGTGTGCACTTTGTTATTCCGCAGCTTGACGCTGGGCCTGTGATTTTGCAGGCTAAAGTACCGGTTTATGAAGAAGATGATGTTGATACGCTTGCAGCACGTGTACATGAACAAGAGCATGCTATTTACCCACTGGTCGTTAAGTGGTTCAGCTTACAGCGTTTAAAAATGGTGGATAACATCGCCTATTTAGATGATAAAGCGATTGGCGTGCATGGTTACGCACCAGACTAAATCACGTTAACTTGTTGTCAGCTTCAAATAAAAAATCTCGCATTCGCGAGATTTTTTTGTTTGAACACAGCTTATGCCCCCTTCAAGTTCAAAACTAGCGAACAGGTAACGTCATGCCTGCAAACATTTCATCAATCAATTGCTGATCACGTAACGCAACCGCTTTTTCTACCACATCACGGGTGAGATGCGGGGCGAAGTTATACATAAAGTCATACATGTAACTTCTTAAAAAGCTGCCACGTCTAAAGCCTATTTTAGTGGTGCTGTGGGCAAATAAATGACTTGCGTCAATGGCAACCAAGTCTTTATCAATAATTGGGTCAATGGCCATAGAAGCAATAACACCCACACCTAGGCCTAATCTGACATAGGTTTTTAGCACGTCAGCGCTCGTGGCACTAAATACCACTCTGGGCTCAAGTTCGGCTTTATTAAATGATTTTTCTATTTCTGAGGCTTTATCAAAGCCAAACACATAAGTCACTAACGGAAATTCAGCTAAATCTTCAATGGTTAATGTTTTACGATTGGCCAACGGATGATCTTTGGTCACCACCACAGAACGGTTCCAATGGTAACAAGGCAACATAATTAAGTCTGAATACAGATGCATAGCTTCAGTTGCAATGGCAAAGTCGGCATCACCGCGAGCAGCTTGTTCACTAATTTGCGATGGCGTACCTTGGTGCATATGTAAGTTAACTTTCGGATAGCGCTTAATAAAAGGCTTAATCACTTGCGGTAAAGCGTAACGGGCCTGAGTATCTGTAGTTGCGATATTCAGCTCGCCTTGGTTAGGCTGGGTATATTCTTCTGATACTTTTTTAATGCTTTCAACTTTACCCAAAATGTCATTAGAAATATCAATGACCATTTGGCCTGCTGGGGTCACATGTGTAAGATGTTTACCACTGCGACCAAAGATTTGGATCCCTAACTCATCTTCTAGCATCCGTACTTGTTTGCTGATCCCCGGCTGAGAAGTATAAAGGTCTTCAGCGGTAGCCGAGACATTTAAATTATGTTTTACCACTTCGGCAATATATCTTAGTTGCTGTAATTTCATGTTACGACCTTCACCCTTGCCAATCACATATTATTTTAACCTTATAGCTAAATGTTATAGAACATCTAAAATATTAATGCAAACAGTAATAACAACATTGAGAGTTTTGCATGTTATTGCTCTGTAATGCTAATCTTGACCACTGTGTCACTATTTCCACAATTTTTCGTCACAATGTAAGACTTTTTTACGACACACACTTTTTCATAAGCTAGAATACCAGCTTAGATATTTATAAAAGTGGCAGTTAAGCCACTGTCCAATTTTATTATTGAATGGAAACCACATGACCTTTACTTTGGTACTGATCCTTATAGGTGCACTTTTTCTCCTCATCATTGGTATCAGTCTGATACAACAACAAAAAGAGCGTGCTGAAGCCGAACGCCGAATGGAATTAAAACGTCAGCGAGCCATCATAGATGAAACTGAGTCAGTACTTTCCAGCACCGGCTTAGCTTCTTTTCCTAGCAGTATTATTTTGGTGTTATATAAACGCATCAATGAAGCCCTACAGGTGTCGGTTTCCTATTTAGTAAATCAGCCTCAGCAGGCGGATTACCAACGCAGACAAATTGATATTCAAGCGCAAATAACCAATTTAAATAACAATGCAATGCAAGCCTTAGCCATAGAAAACTTTCGTTTACCTGACAATGACAAGCAAATTCTAGAATTAGTACAAATGCTTAAAAAATTAAAAGCCATTGTTCGGGCAGAAAATAATAAAGGTAAAATAGAGCCGCAGGTGTTTGCTGAAGCAGAAAGTCGTATCGACAGTTACCAGTTACGCATCAATGTTGAATCCATGCTTTCAAGAGCAAGAGCGTCTAATTCGCTAAAACAATTTGGCTCTTCTAAGCAAATGGTGTCGAAGGCGCTAGCCACACTGCAAGCGATTAAAGCGAAAACCCCGGATGACCCATTTATTTCCCGCAAAGTTGACGAAGCAAAGGAGTTACTCAGTGAGATTAACTCACAGCAAAAACAAGTGATCCCAGATGCAGTAAAACCGAATAAAAATGAAGGTGATGATATTGATATGTTGTTTCAACCTAAAAAGAAGTGGTAACGGGTTAACTTATTTAATTTACAGATTTTAAAGCCTCTTCGGAGGTTTTTTTATTGAGTGAAATATAATCGCCCCCTAATAATCAAAACAGCAATGCTAATTATCCTATAGCTGTTTATTTAGATGATTAAAAAACATGAAAATTGAGCAATAAAAATGGGACCCTATGGTCCCATTTTTTTCAATCGCTAATTTGTTAGAGAAAGAAGATTAATCTTCCTTTTTCTTTACTGTTTTTTTCGCTGCTGGCTTTTTGGCCGCCGCTTTCTTAGCTGGCTTTTTCTTAGTTGATTCGCTCACCCATTTGCCACCAATGAATTTTGATGACCAACCAGTGGCTTTTCCGTCAACTTCAGTAGCAACATATTGCTCTTTGGTTTTACGACTAAATTTAACTGCGGCTTTATTACCATCATCATCGGTAACTGGCGCATCGGCAAGGTACTGATATTTTGGCCAAAGTTGCTCACGATAATGAACCAGTTCTTCAACCAAAGGCGCTCGTGTTTCACGAGATTTAGGGAACGTACTTGCTGCAAGGAAAATACCTGCCGCGCCGTCACGCAATACAAAATGTGCATCAGACTTAGTACATTTCAAATCAGGTAAGAAGATAGGATCTTCTTTAGGTGGCGCCGCTTCGCCGCTTTTTAGTAACTTGCGGGTATTTTTACATTCGGTGTTGGTACAACCAAAGTATTTACCAAAGCGGCCATTTTTAAGTTCCATATCATTGCCGCACTTATCGCATTCAATGATTGGTCCTTCATAACCTTTAATCTTAAATTGACCAGCTTCGATTTCGTAACCTTCACAGGTTGGGTTATTACCACAAACATGTAATTTACGTTCTTCATCGATGAGATAACTGTCCATTGCGGTGCCACATTTACCACAACGATGTTTAGCACGCAGTGCATCAGTTTCAGCATCTTCATTGTCGCTGACAGCTTCTTCACCTGGTGTTAAGTTCATGGTGGTTTTACAGCGCTCTTTTGGCGGTAAAGCATAACCAGAACAGCCTAAGAACACACCGGTGGTGCCGGTACGAATACCCATTGGGCGACCACAGGTTGGACACTTAATGTCTTCAGCCAGCACCATCTCATTAAGACGCATGCCGCCTTCTTCCGGATCTAACTCTGCATGTTTAAGTTGCTTAGTTAAATCGCCATAGAAACCATCAAGGACTTTTTTCCACTCAAGTTTACCTTGAGCGACATCATCAAGGGTTTGCTCCATGCTAGCTGTAAAGTCAAAGTTCATAATGTCACTGAAGCTTTCAACTAAACGGTCACTAACAATTTCACCCATCTTTTCAGCGAAGAATCGACGGTTTTCTACTTTTACATAACCGCGGTCTTGAATAGTTGAAATAATCGTTGCATAGGTTGATGGACGACCGATACCGCGCTTTTCAAGCTCTTTAACTAATGACGCTTCACTAAAACGTGCAGGCGGCTTAGTAAAATGTTGTTTAGGTAACAATTCATTTAGATCTAACACATCGCCTTTATTAACCACTGGCAAAGTCTTGTCTTCTTCGTTCTTCTTACCCATTGGCGGTTGCACTTTAGTCCAACCGTCAAAGCGCAGTGTACGACCACTGGCTTTAAGTTCGTAATCACCTGCAGTCACAGTCAAACGAGTCGCATCATATTTAGCTGGATTCATTTGACATGCAACGAATTGGCGCCAAATAAGCTCATAAAGGCGCTGAGCGTCTCTTTCCATGTCAGTCATTGTAGCTGATAGGATTTTAACGTTAGACGGTCTGATAGCCTCATGCGCCTCTTGAGCGCCCTCTTTACTACCATATCGAATTGGGTTTTCTGGTAAATAGTCGTTGCCGTACTCAGAAGCGATCATTTCCCGTACACCATCTACCGCTTCTTGACTTAAATTAGTCGAGTCGGTACGCATATAGGTAATATGCCCTGCTTCATAAAGACGCTGCGCCATCATCATGGTCTTTTTAACACCAAAACCAAGACGAGTACTCGCTGCTTGTTGTAATGTTGAGGTGATATAAGGCGCTGATGGTTTACTTGATGTCGCTTTATCATCACGACCGGTAACCACAAACTTTGAATCTTTTAACGCATCTAACGCTACTTGAGCTTGAGTTTCATTAATTGGACTAAAGGCCGCCGACTGATATTTTGCCACTTGCATTTTTAGCTTTTGAGCTTGCGAAGTTGCTAAATCAGCATGCACATCCCAAAATTCTTCAGGGACAAATGCCTTAATCTCACCTTCACGCTCAACTACCAGTCTAACGGCTACCGATTGAACACGGCCTGCAGATAAACCGCGAGCTACTTTTTTCCAAAGTAATGGCGACACCATGAAACCCACAACTCGGTCTAAAAAGCGACGCGCTTGTTGTGCGTTAACCATGTTGGTATCAAGTACAGATGGTTTGCTAAATGCATCTTGAATGGCTGTTTTGGTAATTTCGTTGAACACAACGCGCTGATAACGAGATTCGTCACCACCAATAATTTCCTGCAAATGCCATGCAATTGCCTCACCCTCTCTATCCAAATCGGTTGCGAGATAGATGTGGTCAGCAGTTTCAGCTAATGCTTGCAGCTCTTTAACGACTTTTTCTTTACCTGGTAGGATTTGATACTTAGCCGCCCAGCCTTTTTCTGGGTTAATCCCCATACGGGCAACTAAAGCACGTTTATCCCGCGCAAGTTTGTATTTAGCTTTTTCTTCAGGCGCCATTTTTCTAACTTCAGCCGGCGTTTTAGTCGCTACCGTGCTGTCTGGCGATGATGATGTAGGCAAATCACGGATGTGACCTACACTCGATTTAACGATGAATTCTTTACCAAGGTACTTATTAATAGTCTTGGCTTTGGCCGGCGATTCGACAATAACTAGTGATTTACCCATAGTTTAATTTGCGCCAAAAAGTCTCTAACAGATATAAATTGGTTCCATATATAGAGTGTTGAGACGAATGTTTCAAGTAAATACCTCTAATATGTGTCCAGCGAGCCATTTTTTAATCAATTATAAAAAAGGAGAAAAAATAATATTGCGTTAATAAAAAGTAATATTTCATTATTTAGGGTCTAGCAAGTAAAACTTGTGCATGTTTAGTCACTTTTTCAATATTTGCGACCCGAGTCACCGCTTGTTAACCCTTATATCATCAGTATACTGACGGTAATTTCACAAAATTAAATCGTAAAAAACCTATTTAAATAACAATAAGAATGACTATTAAGGAAAATAAATGAAGCACTTTGAAGCGAACTTCGATGGTCTAGTCGGGCCAACGCACAACTATGCAGGGCTCTCTTTTGGTAACGTTGCTTCATACAGTAACGCGGCCCAAGCATCAAACCCTAAGGCTGCCGCTAAGCAAGGGCTTCAAAAAGCAAAGTCACTCGCAGATCTTGGCATGATTCAAGGTGTATTAGCCCCTCAAGAGCGTCCAGACCTTTATTCGCTACGCCGTATGGGTTTTGCTGGCTCTGACGCTGAAGTGTTAACACAAGCCGCCAAGCAAGCTCCTGCATTACTCAATGCCTGCTGTAGTGCTTCATCTATGTGGACCGCTAATGCTGCAACTGTGTCACCCAGTGCTGACAGTCGAGATGGCAAGGTTCATTTTACGCCAGCAAATTTGGTAGATAAGTTACACCGTAGTATAGAACCGATAACTACGGCGAATATTTTAAAGGCCACATTTAAAGACGAACGTTTTTTTAAACATCATCAACATTTACCAGAACATGCAAGCTTTGGCGATGAAGGCGCAGCTAATCACACCCGTTTGTGTGGTGATTATGGTCATGCTGGGGTTGAGTTATTTGTCTACGGTCAAGAAGCGACTAACCCAAATGCAGTTAAACCGACTAAATATCCAGCAAGGCAAACATTAGAGGCATCGCAAGCGGTAGCGCGGTTACATCAAATCGATGACGAAAGCTGCGTTTTCATACAGCAAAACCCTGATGTGATTGACCAGGGGGTTTTCCATAATGATGTTATTTCTGTCGGTAACCAAAATGTGTTGTTCTATCATGAACAAGCATTTTTAAATACTGATGCAAAATTCGAAGAAATTCGCCATAAGATGAATACAGAAGTGCACTTTATCAAAGTTGCCACCTCGCAAGTGTCCATCAATGACGCCGTTAAAAGCTATTTGTTTAACACGCAAATTATCACCTTGCCAAACGGTGAAATGGCGATAATCGCCCCAACAAATTGCCAAGAAAACCCGGCAGTCCGTGCTTATTTAAATGAGCTTGTGACTTTAGGAACGCCGATAAAACACGTTAAATATTTTGATGTAAAACAAAGTATGCAAAATGGCGGCGGCCCTGCTTGTTTGCGTTTACGTGTTGCCATGAGTGAATTAGAAATCTCCGCAGTCAATCAAAACACCTTGATGAATGACGCTTTATTTAGCCGCTTAAATCTATGGGTAGACAAGCATTACCGTGACAGCTTAGTTGTGGCTGATTTAGCCGATCCGCAGTTAATTATAGAATCGCGCACTGCATTGGATGAGTTAACTCAGATATTAAAGCTTGGCAGTGTTTATCAATTTCAGAAATAAATCATAAACTTAAAATAACCCAAAGCGCCTAACTAGGCGCTTTTTTATTGAAGTGACATCCACTTTCAAAGATAAAAAAACCGCTCTATGAGCGGTTTTTGTTAAAGTTTATACTAATCAATTAACCATTATCTTTAACGTTAACTGTATACGTTGCAGGGTCACCATATAAGGTTTGCACCGTGATAGTTAAGTTACCATTGGTTTTCTGGTTAGCGCTACTCTCACGGCCCACAGTAAAGGCAAATAGCAATGGTCTCATTGAGGTGTTATTGCCAATCGTGTAAGAACTGGTAGCAGATGATAATTCACCGTTTTCAGTTGTTGCCGTAATCGTGGTTCCACTTGCCAATGTATTATTATTTAAATCAGACAAGAATAGATATACAGTTTTAGTCGATAAACCTATATCGTTTGGCGGTACATTACCATCAAGTACTGTTCTAATATCAATTTCTGCAACATCAGTAATATTGCCAGCATCATCAATATCGACAAAACGCCCGTATGGAGTTGAACCCGACATAACAACTGTCATATTTCTAAACACGTTTAACTGTGCTTTAAAATTACCACTACCAGTATCGGTACATGCTGCCTCTGAACCTGCCGCGCATAATAAGCCAGTATAAAAACCATCAGCAACGTCAAATGAACTGTTGGTATTATAATCAATAAATTCCTCATTAATCGCACCTGCTGGAGTATTGCCAGCTGAGTTTTGATCGCGATAGAAGCCATCATTGTTATGGTCAATAAATGCCTCAGTTAAATCAGTAAATGGCTCACCTGCATCAAATAATCCATTACCATTTAAATCAACAAAACTTTCTTCACCAATTGCATAAGCCAGGATAGTTGAACGCCCAGGTCTTGGCTCTGCAATAACCGAGTTACTGCCATCAGCAAAACCTGCCACAGTTGTACCTGTACAAGGTGGCGTTGTAATACCATTGAACCCACCATTTGGACAAATAACCGTGGTACCTGAAAATGGTCTTGGGTCTTGGCTGCGCCAATCTAAACTACAGCCACCATTTGGCTTATCAGTACCATCTTGCAAGCCTGTTTCACAAGTCGCATCAATTGCACCGCCTTCCGTTCTGAAATTAATCACTGTGCCAGCAGGAACAAGGTTATTGAAATGATCAGCTGCTAGAATGTTTACCGTAGATTTCTCGTTATCATGCTCCCAACCTTCAACATTTAATACAGTTGCAGATAGTGAGAAACTATTATTATCGGCAAGACCTGTTGAAATGACTAATTGATCTGAAATATTTGAAACTATCGCATTATGACCTGACTCGGTACTGCCATCCCATAAAGCAAATACTTTAACTGCTGTTGGTACATCTCCAGAATGCACAGTAACCTGAACATCACCATTAGCATCAGTATAAGCGACTGCATATTTATTAGGTGACGTTATATCACTAGGATACTCAGCATCACCTGCTTTAGGCATATTGCTACATACATCATAGTCTTGAGCTAAAGGAGAAGGGCTTAATGTCATGCCACCTAATTCAGTACTCAGCTCAAAACAAACACGCTCTGACGCTGCCGCTTGTCCTATTTCATTAATAACCCTAAATGACACTACAGAGGTTTCACTTCTAGAACCAACTTGTGAAATACCACCAGTGCCACGTAAAGCAAGTTGCGTCGGTGTCGCTGACACATATTCAATTGCGCCGACAGTAATAGTGTCAATACTTATAGCTGTAGAAGCTGTAACAGCACTACCACCAGTGATAGCAGAAACGGTAATTGTGTCATCACCTTCACACCCCGTTGACCGATAAGTAGCATAACCCTTACCACCATTAGTCACCACAGGAGTATCAATAACAGCTTTACCTGCTGCAACGCATTCTGAAGTGAACTCTAATGAAAATGGTTGACCTGTAGATAACGATCCATCGGGATTGAAGACCGTAACAGTAACGATAGTCGAACCACCAGCAGGAATAACATCTGAGCCAGCCGCAGTCTCAATTTCGAGGCTAATATCAACACGGCCTATTTCAAATGCTTTTGTGGCTGTCACATCTTGTACTTTAAGTGACACTTCACCTGCGCCCACATCACCATTTGAATATAAATCTAGTATAGCTTTACCATCACTGTTAGTAATAGCAGTGCCAGAATTAGGACTGATTGCACCAATTGTTGTACCAGCTGTTACTAAAACTTGCTCTAAAACCTGGGTGCTGCCCGAGCGGGTGATTGTAGCGCCTAGGATACCTGGTCTGTCGTTAGTTATATTGTCAGTAACAGTACAAACTTCAAAATTCTTAAGGTTTTTATCCCATGTAGTCGCATCATTACAATCATATAATTCGAACGCTATTGCAGGGCTAGCTTCTACTGGGTCAATATCATCACCAGCAGTCACAAAACCAACAACAGCAGAGGTATCACCGTAAGTTGCGGTCACTTCACCAGCACCTTCAATGGTGCCAGCTGTTAATGTGATAAATGCTTCACCTGTTGAAGAGTCCGTTAAAGCTGTGCCGTTAGTGGGTAGAAAACTACCTAAAGTACTGCTGAATGTAATCACTTTACCCGTTAAAGGTAAGCCATCTTTATCAACTAGGTTTACAACTACTTTACCTGGATTAGACTGGGAAACATTAGTTGTGATAGCCCCTGATTGAGCGTCCTGCAAACTAATCCTTAACTCATTAGCTTCACCATCTCCACCTGGAGCATCACCAGCTACATTTACATTGAAGTCTTCTGAGATAGAATCACTGTCTAAATTAAATTGAGCAGTAACAGTTCCAGCTCCTGCAGAGTTACCAGTATTAAGAGCAATAATAGCTTCACCATTGTTATCAGTTAGCGCGGTACCAGTCGTAGGGTTTAATACTCCTTCCCCCTCTAAAGTAAAGGTAATTGTTTCAAAAGCCGCCGGTAAGTTATCTTTAAGTAAAGTCGCAACGACTACGCCAGGTTTTGACTGAGAAATATCTCTATTTTCATTACCAAGAGTATCGTTAACAACAATTTCTAGAGTGTAAGAGTCAATAGGCTTAATTTCTACTTCATCGCCTAATGTTGTAAACCCAATAACTGTTTCATTTTCTTCAACTATTATTAATATCTCAGAAGAACCAGCAATTGCCCCTGCAGATATAGCAATGCTTGCTACACCAGAAGAATCAGTTAAAGCTGTACCTGATGTGGGAGTAAATACGCCATAATCAGAGGTGAATGAAACCACCTTGCTCTCTAATCCATTACCATCGGAGTCCGTGTAAGTGACCTTTACAACACCTGAAACAGCAGCACTAATTTGACTGATAGTAGCTCCAGAGTCATCTACAAGTACTGCGGTAACTAAATTTCCGCCAGCTTCAGCGCCATCACCAACCATAGTGACATTTAAAGTTGCACTTTCACCCGTTGAAGTTGTAGCTGTAACAGTCGCGCCCGTTGCTATTTGGGCAGTATTTAATTGAATCGTAGCAACACCATCAGAATTAGTCGTCACTTCACCAGTTAAAGGTGTAAAAGTTCCGTAAGTATCATTATTTAAACTAAATGTGACCAGTGTTTCTATAGCATTTCCTTCTGAATCCTTAACTGTTGCAGTTAAAGTCGCAGGTTCTGCTTTGGAAATGGTATTGGCCGTAGACGTTAGATTTACATCAATTGTGACAGGATCAGGATCCGTTCCTCCGCTACCATCATCGGAAATGCTTCCACCACCACTACAAGCAAATAGAAATATTGAACTTAAAAGCGCTAAAAATAGTCTTTGTGCTGACCTCATTGTCAGTCTCCCTGTTACATTAAACTCGTACTTATGAATTATAATAGTTACTTAGTAAGCGATATCAAACAAAAATATTGCAACTTTCTCTTTACTCTACTGTTTTTTTCCACATTTATCCTCAAAAACTTTAACTTTTACCCCGTTTCATAAGATTTCGTTTCCTGATAGGCTTAAAAATGTAAAAAATATACTTATAAAAATGATGGGAAGGATGTAGTTTTGATTAATAAAAGTAAGCTTGGTTTAACAAGCAAAATACTAATAGGTATGGCAGCGGGTATTATTCTTGGATTAATTCTAAGAAATGTGTTCCCCGATAGTTTATTCGTAAAAGATTATATTACTGAAGGTATCTTGCACGTTGTTGGAACCATCTTCATTTCAAGTTTAAAAATGTTAGTGGTTCCGCTAGTGTTCGTATCACTGGTTTGTGGTACCTGTTCATTGAGTGACCCGTCCAAATTAGGCCGACTTGGTGGTAAAACCATTGCGTTTTACATGTTCACCACCGCGATTGCTTTAACGGTCGCAATTTCAATGGCCATTCTCGTTCACCCTGGTAACGCATCACTGGCAACCTCTGCGATGGAGTTCAGCGCTAAAGATGCCCCTAGCCTTGCTGAAGTCGTGATTAATATCGTACCAACAAACCCAATTGAAGCCATGAGCCAAGGCAACATGCTGCAAATCATTATTTTTGCAGTCATCTTTGGTTTTGCAATTTCACACATTGGCGAGCGCGGCGCACGTGTATCGGCATTATTTAATGATTTAAATGAAGTCATCATGCGCGTGGTTACTTTAATCATGCAACTTGCGCCTTATGGTGTATTTGCGCTGATGGCAAAACTAAGCTTAACCCTAGGTTTAGAAACATTCGGTAGCGTAGTTCAATACTTCTTCTTAGTAATTTTTGTATTACTTCTGCAAGCACTGGTTGTTTACCCTACGTTACTCAAGGCATTCTCAGGTTTAAGCCCATTAATGTTCTTACGTAAAATCCGTGATGTGCAATTATTTGCTTTCAGTACTGCAAGTTCAAATGCAACCTTACCTGTTACCATCGAGACGTGTGAACACCGTTTAGGTGCTGATAATAAAGTCGCTTCATTCACCTTACCCCTAGGCGCTACCATCAATATGGATGGCACCGCTATTATGCAAGGTGTGGCAACGGTATTTATTGCCCAAGTATTTGGTATTGAACTGAGCCTAATGGATTATGTAACAGTGGTTGTTACTGCGACATTGGCATCCATTGGTACTGCTGGCGTTCCTGGCGTTGGCTTAATCATGCTCGCCATGGTGCTCAACCAAGTCGGCCTTCCTGTAGAAGGTATTGCATTGATTATCGGTGTTGATCGTCTACTTGATATGATCCGTACCGCGGTTAACGTAACGGGTGACTCAGTCGCAACTATCGTCATTGCCAAATCTGAAGGTGAGTTCAATGAAGCTGTATTCAATGATTCACAAGCGGGTAAAGTAAGTGCGAGCTTTGAAGATCAAGTTAAAAACGTCAAAGCGTAAAATACATTAGCATTAAATATTTAGGCGCCATATTATGGCGCCTTTTTTATTTGTGTTATAACCTAACTAATCAGATGCTTAACTCATGAGATTAAAATGGATTTTACCCTGCTTTCAACCCTTGCCGTTATTCACTCTTTAGCATTAATTAGCCCAGGGCCTGATTTCGCTATTATTGTAAAAACAGCCACACAACAAACTCGCAGCACTGCAATCATGTGCGCGGTAGGAATAAGTGCCGCGATATTGGTGCACAGTTTGCTATCACTTTTAGGGATAAGCATCATGATCCAGCAATCTGCAATGGCTTACATAGTGGTGCAAATTATTGGGGTGAGTTACTTGGCATGGATGGGTTATGGCGCTTTAGCGGCCTCATATCGGGCATATACACAAACTCAAGCATCATCTGATGAAACTGAAATCAATGGCCGTCTCCCTCACCAAGGCACTATGTCTGCTTTAAAAGGCTTTCAAATTGGCCTTTATACTAATTTGCTTAACCCTAAAGCGTTAATATTCTTTATCACCATTTTTACCGTACTGGTGACACCACAGGTCACTATAGAAACGAAATTTGCGTCAGCTAGCTTATTATTTGGCTTATCTATCATTTGGTTTTGCTTTCTCGCCATCATATTAACCAACCCCAACATTCAACACAAAATGGCTAAAGGCAATAATATAATTAATATCATTACCGGTATTATTTTCCTTGGCGTCGCTATTACCATTGCAATGTCATTAATATCCACGCACCTGTTGAACTAGAGGTTAACAATTCAAAATAAAATGCCTCTGTGTCAGCTACAGTTAAGTATTAGGCTGATAATATCTAACGATTAACAATGTAAGAGTATTTCCTATGAGAATTTTGGTAATCGAAGACGATCCGATTTTATCGCACCATCTAAATGTGCAGTTATCTGAATTAGGCAATCAAGTCCAAGTGGCTTTGACGGCTAAAGAAGGCTTTTATCAAGCAACTAACTACCCTATTGATATTGCCATCGTTGACCTTGGCCTGCCCGATAAAGATGGCATGACATTGATTTCTGAAATTCGAAATGCAGGCGTCAAAGCTCCTATTCTCATCTTAACCGCGAGAGTTAACTGGCAAGATAAAGTAGAAGGCCTTAATGCCGGTGCAGATGACTACCTGGTAAAACCATTTCAAAAAGAAGAGTTAGTCGCTCGCCTCGACGCTCTTGTGCGCCGTAGTGCAGGCTTTGTTAAATCGACCATCAGCTCAGGTGCTCTGCAGCTTGATTTAGCCGCTAAACAAGTCTCATTAAATGATGAGCCAATGGAAGTCACCGCCTTTGAATATTTAATTTTGGAATATTTAATGCGTCATTGCCATGAAGTCGTTGCCAAGCAACGCTTACTTGATGTGATTTATGGTGATAAAGAAGGTGACCCTAATACTATCGAGGTAATGGTAAGCCGTATCAGAAAAAAATTGACTAAAGGCGCTATTGAAAACCCCATCGCAACAATACGCGGTCAAGGATATAAATTTAACTTACCATGCAGCTAAGATTTAAACCCAAAAAGCGTCTGCTCACGAGGATGTTAATCACATCCTTAGCGATTATTGCACTTGTTGGTTTTGCCCTAGCTTGGTCATTGACCATTTTACACGCCCAAAATAGCTACAATGTCGAAACTTCGCAACTAATCGCTGAAATGCCTCAAATTGCAGCCGAATTAAGAGAGCACGACTTAATTCCGAAAAATAACAATTGGCTGCAAGAAAATAATAGGCAGAAACGCTATATTATGGCCAGTTGTGGGGATAATTATCGCCAAATTTGGACCTCTACACTGGCAAAAGAAAACGGCATCAATGACATTTGTAGCCGATTTAAAACCATTGCCGATACATCCCCGCCCTATTATCTGACCACGGCAAATAATAAGTCTTATTTTGCCTATCAATTACCAGTTGAATTGAATCAACAGCAATACAACATGATAGTGCTCAAAGATGCAAAAACCGTTGAAAGAGACTTCAAACGCTTTAAACGGTTAACTTATCTGCGACTGGCCGTTGTACTAGGTTTAGCCTTCATACTACTGATCAGTGCAGCCTATTGGGGCATGCACCCAATGATAACCCTTAAACAAGAACTACAAGCAATCACTAAGGGAAAAAAACAAACACTATCAAGTGATTACCCACAAGAATTAAAAGGCGTTACTCAAGCGTTAAATCAATTATTAGTCCAATCTAGCGAACAGCAAACTCGCTATCAAAATGCCATGAATGATTTAGCCCACAGTCTAAAAACCCGCTTAGCTGCGGTTCACGCCATTACTGACGACCAGCAGTTAAGTAAGGCTGATGCGAGCGAAAAAATCATGCAGCAAGTAGGACAAATGGATCAACTCGTAAAATATCAACTCAAAAGAGCCTTAGTGGGCCGACAAGGACTAATACAGGAGCAAACGCCCGTGTTACCCATGGTTGAGCAGTTATCACAAATGTTATTCAAGATTTATCATGAAAAGTCAGTGCAGTTTAGTAGTGATATTAATTCTGATATTAGCTTTCCAGTCAATAAAGGTGATTTGATGGAACTGTGCGGTAATTTAATGGAAAATGCCTTTAGATTGTGTATCAGTCAGGTCAAGGTTACAGCCTTTATTGATGACGATGGCAGCACTGTGTTAATCGTAGAGGATGATGGCCCTGGCGTTGAAGATGCACTCAAAACGCGCATCATTCAGCGTGGTGTGCGCGCTGACACCCAATCCCCCGGTCAAGGCATTGGACTTGCAGTGTGTCATGAAATTGTCAGCAGTTATCACGGCACCTTATCAATTACAGAAAGTCAGTTACAAGGGGCAAAATTCACTATTAAGATCCCCAATCAATGAGCATCACTTCGCTTGCGCGGTATAAAGTTGCTCAGCGCGATTGAACATTATCCATGAGGTGGCAATATATTTATCATCACTGATAGGGATATTGCCCCTATGGGTGTGGGTAAAGCCTGCGGGGGCAATCACCATAGTACCTTTTGTAGGCTTAATGGCTTTATTTTGATAATAAAACTCAGTTTCACCGCCTTGCTCAACATCATTAAGGTAATACATATAAAGTAATACCCTATGCAAGGCTTCATGGGAACCAGACTGCGGAAAGTGTTCTGAATGCCAATGAGGGTAACCACCTAAACTTTGCTGATATTTTTGCACATTAACCGTACCACTGCGGTATAAATATTGCGTTATCGCTTTGGCTTTATTCGCCCCTAGGTCAGAAAAGTTATCAGGATTTAGCGTAACAGCTTCACCTTTATCATTGGCGATGGTGACAGATACCGCACCCATGAGTGCCATAGGGTACTGGCTGAAATAGTTTGCCGCATGGGTTAATGTTAACTGTAATAACTCATTTTTAAGCTGGGTTAAGTTATTGTGCAAGTCTAAGGTTAAATCTAAACTGCGTTTTTTATTCCTATCGACACCCTGTCCTGTCTTTCCTTCAGTCACTCCAGAGTGATTATCAAAAGCATTTCGTAACCTGTCGCACAAATCATCACTAATAGCATTGGGTATAACGTCAATAAAATCCATAATCTATAGGCACTTTTTAATATTGTAATGATATTATGCTGCCACGGAATGTTTTGCACTGCAAAGTGCATCCACATAACCGCTATAAATAAAACAATAAATCAGGTGATACTCTTTTAATCTATGAACAAAAACATAAAAATTTCAATTAATCAGCTTCAGGTAGGTCATTTCATTCGACTACCTATTTCATGGAAAGATCACCCATTTTTATTTAGTAATTTCAAACTAAAATCCCAGTCACAAATTGAATTACTTAAAAGCCTCAATATTAACGATATTTATTATGACGCCGAGCGCAGTGATTTAGGGTTAATTGACTTAAAACCCTCAGCGAATAAAAACGCTAGTACAGTGGTTGATCCTGAGGAGCTAAAACAGATTAAAGCTAAAATGGAATCTTACAAACAGATTCAAATCGATGCCCAAAAAAAGTTACGCCGCAATTTGAAAAAAACCGAACAGCAATTTGAGCGTTCTATCGCCATGATGCGCTCAAGCGTATCAAAGCTTGGCAGTCGCCCTTTAAATTCGGTCAGTGATGCAAAAGAAATGATCACAGACATGACCAATATGCTATTGAGTTCTGATGATTTGGTGCTGCATTTAATGACTGATGCAAAGCCCAATGATGTCATTTTCCATCATTCACTCAATGTGTCGACAATGTGTATGATGCTGGCTAAAAACTTAAACTGGCCTCGTGATGAAATTGAACTTATAGGCCTTGGTGCGTTATTTCATGATCTGGGGAAACTAAAAATCCCCAGTAATATTTTGAGCAAACAATTGCCGCTAACGACGCCGGAAAAGAACTTATTAAAACAGCATTCTTTGATGAGCCTCAACTTTTTAAAATTAGCTGACAGCTTTCCTGAACAGGCTAAACCCATGATTACTAATCATCATGAGTACCTTGACGGCTCTGGCTACCCCAAAGGCCTAAAAGGCGATCAGTTAGACAAATACTCGCAACTAATAAGTGTTATTAATGAGTACGATAACTTGTGTAACGGTACTAAGTTATCAAAACCTAAAACCCCTTATGCTTCTTTAGGGCTACTTTACAAAAATTATAAAAGTAAACTTAACCCTGAGTACGTTGGTAAGCTCATCAAAACTATCGGTGTTTATCCACCGGGCAGCCTCATCGAGCTTTCAAGTGGTCAGTTTGGCATGGTAATGTCAGTAAATTTAAACAAGATATTATTTCCGCAAATTATGCTCTACGACCCTATCGTACCAAAAGAGCAAGCACCAATTATTGATTTAGAAAAAGAAGACATCAGCATTGTGCGCTGTTTGCCAGCTTCTGCATTACCCGAAAAAATCTTCAAGTACCTAAGCCCAAGAGAAAACATAAGTTATGCCATTGGCAATGCATAATCGAATAGCTGAGTTTGCGTTTTAACATCAGCATCGACCCAACAAAAAAAAGCCATTAACGGTTGCGTTAATGGCTTTAAAGTCATCAGCTTTATAAAAGCGCTATAGCCAGCCTTTACGTTTAAAGAAGAAATACGTACCTGCGGCGCTCGCGAGCATCATTCCTATGGCCATGGGATAACCAAAACGCCAATCTAGTTCAGGCATATTGGTAAAGTTCATTCCATAACTACTGGCAATAACCGTTGGCGGTAAAAACACTACTGCTGCAACCGAAAATATCTTAATAATTTTAGTCTGTTGTATACCACTAAAGCCCATCGCCGCATCCAGCAAAAAGTTTAACTTATCAAAAATAAATTGGCTGTGGGGCATCAATGACTCAATATCAGATAGCATTTCACGCAAATCTTTAATATTTTCTTCAGATAAATGTTCGCGATAATAACGTTGGATATAACGTAAAGACCGCTGAGTATCGAGCAAACTTAAGCGAATTTTACCATTTGAATCTTCTTGTAAGGTAATGAGTTTAAACACATCATCTAATTCTTGGTCTTCGAACACTTGCTCGCCGACACTTTCAAGCACTGAATATACATCTTCAATTAAATCAGACAGGTAATCGACTTTAAGGGTGAAAAGTTCCAGCATTAACCCCTGAGGAGAGCTGACATCTAAGCGACCTAAGCGTAAGTAGTTACGCAGCAAGCGAATTAAACCGATATCCTCTTCACGTATCGTCAGCAAAAAATCCTTACGTAAATTGAAAGAAACGTTAATGCCTCTAACGTCTGATCCTACACGTTGGGGGAATAATGAATTGATGTGTAAGCCATCTTTACTTTGGAAAAAACGAGCTGATGCTTCAATCTCATTGATGTCTTCTTCTTCGGGTACTTCTTCTACCGAAAACCGACTTAGCCATTCCCTTTCATCATCATTGGGTTTAAACATATCTAACCACAATGTTCGATCGGGAATACTGTCTCGAACATTTAATTCGTGAACAGTTAACTTGCGATTTTCATAAACATAGGCAGTAATCATGTATCCCCCAATGTGGTCGATTTCTCGTCCACTGACAATAGGTTAAGTTTGCTGGCTAGTGTACTAAAAAGAACACACATTGCCATGATAAAAATGTAAAAATAGCCAAATCCCCTAAATAATGTGCTGAAATCGTTAAATCTTTAAATTAAGTGCAAAAAAAAGTGCCCATTTGGACACTTTAATTGTAAATCGTTGCTTTATTCACCTTTTAGGCGACGGTCTAATTGATCTTTTAAATTTGCAGGCACGCCTTTAATCAAAATCGTGTCCGAAATAGGATCATAGATAACTCGCTCACCTAAATGGCCGCCATCAAAACTTAATGTTACCCCGCCACCGGTACCTGAAAACTTCTTCAAGGTACGTAAACTGGCCTTATCTGCTGGAAACTCTTCATCAAGTTCATAAGATCCACCGCAGGCAAAGTCATAAAACGAATCCATACCAGAGTCGGCAAGTTCATCCGCTAAATCTTTGACTTCAATATCAGCGCCTTCATCAGCTCTTTCTGAACAATACTCGAATACCTTGTCGCGGCACTGTTGACGTTCATCTTTGGTTAATTCGCTGCTAGCTACGAAATCTTCAACTGCATGCATAAGGGTTTTATTTTGCGCTTTCGTATTTACCCCTTCAACACAGCCCATAAAATCAAGGAAGAAGTCTGCCACTTTTCGGCCCGCGCGGCCTCTGACAAATGAAATATATTTACGTGAAGCTTTGTCTGCTTGCCATTCGGTTAAATCAATTCTGGCGGCAAGTTGGACATTAGTTAAATCAAGATGATTATTTTGCGACAACTCCATATCATCAAGTACCGTCATTGAAGGCTTGGCATTAAGCAAGGCGACAAACAAATAATCGCTAGTCATGTTGGTATAGCAAGACATTAATAAAAAACCGCCTTGGCTAAAATCATATTTAGCGAGTTCTTCTTGTAAAAGCTTACTGGCAGCACTGCTAAACTCAACAAAGCCTAATTCACCACTGCGGTATTCACTTAATGCATCAGAAAAAGCGGGGTTTGCTTCGCCATCTTCGCCGTGGGTTCCAAAAAAGCCAAAACCTTTACCCGCTTTACCGGTATAGGTTTGGTGTAATTCTTCTAACATCGCTTCTACGGCGCTGCTATTTAATAGTGGCTGAGGTCTTAAACGACAACTTAGTTGCCCCTGACTATCTTGAGAAATTTCATGGATAATTGCTTGTTCGATATTAATGCTCATAAGCCCTAACTGATCTTTGTGATGGAAGCGAAATAGCGGTAGATATCATAACAGACCGTGTTCAAAAATCTAAAAATAAAACCGTCAAATTACGTCAAATGCATCTCCTGAGATCCAAGGGTTAAACTGATGTTCTGTCCGCTTTAGAAAACACCAGCTATAAACCCCATAATCACTAACACCCAGCAACAGAAACTTGCAGCGTATCAGCTTTAAATCCGATATAATCACGTGCTAATTCATTACTTTTTGAACGATTTCGAATATGGCTATCCAATCTAAATACACCAACACCCAAGTTGAAGCATTAATTTCTGAGCTATTAGCAGTGCTGAATAAGCATCAAGCGCCTACAGATTTAAGCTTGATGGTGCTAGGTAACTGCGTTTCTCACTTATTGGAAAACAAGGTACCCAGTGAATCTCGTCAAGCAGTAGCAGAGCAATTCGCTAAAGCCTTGGCTCAATCTGTAAAAACCAGTTAAGTATCATTAAAAGGCATTTAAATTAATCAATTATCCTGTTATTTTTGATTAATACGAATTAGGAAAACGATACCGCATGGTTGAGCGCAAAAAACAAATGACCCGTGACAAAGTGTCACGTCTTGTTAACTGGGGCCACTGGTTTGCCTTCTTTAATGGCTTGTTAGCCATTATTGTGGGAACGCGATACCTCAGTAGTGTGGGTTACCCTGAAACCCTCATAGGTTGGGGTTACTTAGCCATTAGCAGTATTGGTCATTTTAGCTTTTTGGCTTTTATTGTTTACGTCGTTTTTCTTTTTCCTGCCACATTATTACTACCTTATTCAAAAATCCTACGGGGTTATGCTGCCTTAATCGCAACCCTCGGCTTATGTATTTTACTTTATGACACCGTAATATTTGATGATTATGGTATTCACTTAAGTCCATTCGCTTTTGACTTAGCCTGGTCAGATCTCAATGCCCTATTAGGTAACACCTCTTATATTGCTACTCCTATCGGCATTATTTTAATTGAGCTCACAGCCGCGAATTTTCTGTGGAAACGAATTGAAAAAATAGAGAAAAAGCAGTTAGGTAATAAAGTCATAGCCTTTATCGGTATTTGTTTTGTCAGTAGTCATGTTATCCATATTTGGGCAGATGCTAATGATGTCATTCAAATTACCCGTTTTGATGACACCATGCCATTGTCTTATCCGGCAACGGCACGTTCATTTATGGAAAGTCATGGTATTGAAGGCACCACTGCGCCAGATAAGACCTATCAAACAAAATCAAAACAACTGAATTACCCAATAGCTGCGCTGCAATGCAAAGCGCAAAAACAACAAAATATCCTAATCGTCTCGGTTGACGGTTTAAGAGCTGATATGATGAACTCGGCAACAATGCCGTTTTTCAGCCAGTATCAGCTGCAAAATAAGCAATTCACTGAACACTTTAGTGGTGGCAACCAATTTAATACCGGTATGTTTGCCTTACTTTATGGCTTACAAGGGAGCTATAGTGATAAAAAAGCGTTCGAGCATACTGCGCCAGTATTAACCCAAGTATTGTCAGAACAAGGCTATCATCAAGCGGTATTTATGCCCCAAGACAATGCCGACGAATTAGCCAACCATGCCATTTTTGACGGTATGGATATGCACCTAAGCCATAGCGATATTGGCAGCGCGCAAACCGACATCAAAAATACTGAGCTATTTATTCAATGGCAAGCTCAGCAAGCCTCACCGTGGTTTTCATTGGTAAACTTATCTGCCACTAAGCACTATGACACCCCAATTGGCTTTTTAGGCATTGAAACTGTTAAGCCCCATCTAAGCTTAAAACCTGCTGAAAAAGTGCTATATAACCAATACAGGCAGTCGCTATTCTTTATCGATCAGCAAATACAACAACTGCTTACTAACCTTGATGATCAAACCTTAGTCATTGTCACCGGTACCCATGGGCAAATTTTCAGTAGTAATCCTCGTGAAGTTAATCAGGATCTTTCACCTGCTAATGTCAAAGTGCCCTTTGTCATGCATTGGCCTAAAACAACCTCTGATACCGTAAATTATCGTACTAGCCACTATGGCGTAGTACCGACAATCATGGGGCAAGCACTGCATTGTAATAACCCGATCACCGATTACAGCTCTGGATACAACCTATTACAACCCAGTGAGAAGAGCTGGGTCTATATCGGTGATAGCAGCACCTTTGCAATATACCAACAAGATGAGATTACGGTTCTAGGCAGACATGGAAAATATCGAATTTATGATATCGACTACAAAAAACGTCTTAAGCGAAAACTCAGTGCTCCTGAGCTAATTCAGGTCATGCGCGAAGGTCGAAGGCTTTACAATAAATAACCATTGAACCGTGGTTGATGCTATTTAACTCAATCTCGGTTTAATCGTCAGAAAATATTGCCTATTTTCCAAGCAAAAGATAACTAAAGATGTAAAAGCCACAAAGCAAATGCCTGTTTATTAATCATTTAAATTCAATTTTGCATTTTATTGTTGCGGCGCAAATACCTTCTAGGTAATCTAGCTAAAGAATGACGTTCGGGATATGGCCTAGTCCGGTAAGGCGCTTGTCTGGGGGACAAGAGATCACAGGTTCAAATCCTGTTATCCCGACCAATTCTTCTGCTTTAGCGTTACCCCTTCTTTAAGTTTCTCGTTTGCCTAAATAACACATAAAATCAATACTCATTATTAAGCTCAGAGGCTTAAATTACCTTAATAACTTCATCTGTGCTTGCCATACAATGACAATATCACCACATAATCCCAAGCCTAGATTTAATCCTTAAATCTCACTTTCAGCGCTTTCGGCAAGCTTTGTCACCTAAAGAACTATTCTCTATTGAATATGTGATAGAGATTAGAAATTTGCATTAGCAAATCGGTTATATTGCGTCATCTTTCAACACCCTTGCTTAAGAAGTTCATTAAGCAATTGTCAGCTTTTCGGAGAATCCCTATGCGGTGGCGCGTACTATTAATCACCTTAGCGTACATGTTACTTGGCGCACACTTTTTGCGTTACGCTCAAATGCCATTAGCAATAATTTGTGCAGTGATGCCATTACTTTTGGCTTTTAAAAACAACTTTTTAAACCGAATAATCCAAATCGGCTTGGTATTAGGCACTATCGGGGTATGGGGCGTAAGCACTGTTCAATATATTGATCTACGAATAGCCATGGAGCAACCTTGGCTGCGCCTTGCTGCGATTATGACTGGGGTAATGTTATTTAGTCTATTTGCCAGTTACTCGGTCAATGGCTTAGTAAAACAAGCTAGAAGCAAACAAAGCTTATTTAGATAAATGATTTTCAATAAATGCTAGCCATAAAAATACCGACACTTTGCCGGTATTTTTATGTCATCAGCTAAATCTTCAAGCTTATAGCCTTTAAGCTTAAGCGTTCAAAATTCAACTACTCAAAAACCTTAAATATTCAGGTTTGGCTTTTAGCATTCGTATTAATTTTCGGTTTCAATTTTGATTTCGGCATTAACCAGTGACTAATTTGGCGTCTTCTTAGCCATAACAAGCACGCTATCACAGCAATATAAATACTCGGCTCAATAATCTCAGATTTGACCGACCAGTAAAAATGAAACGGCGCCAATATCGCTAACACATAAATCCAATTATGTAATGATTGCCAGCGCCTGCCCATATTGCGCCTTAATGCTTTAAAAGAGGTCACCGCAAGTAATAATGCAATAATAAAACCGCTAAATCCGACTAAAATGTAAGGCCGTTTAATGACTTCTTCAACTAAAAAGCCCCACGCAAACAGCAAATCTAAACTGATAAAGGCGCTAATATGTAGACAAGCATAGGCAAATACATATAAACCCACTAGCCGCCTTGTTTGCAATAACAAGCCTTGTTTAGTCAGCTTAGCCAGTGGTGAGATCATTAAGGTCACCACCAAAGCATTTATCGCGCCCATACCGGTAAAATGAATAATATATTGCACCGGATCGCCACCAGCATTATCGGTCAATACCAGCATAATTAAATAAACAACCGGTAAGATAAAACTAAGGTGTAAAAGCCCTTTTAACCACAATAAACCACCCGGGGTTAAGCGCATTAATAATACTTCCTCAAATCGAGATTGTTATATAAACCAGCCACAGACTCACCATAACCATTAAACATTTGTGTTGGAATTCGTTTGGCTGAAAACAAGCCTCCTTCACCAATACTGCGCTCAGAGGCCTGAGACCAACGAGGATGATCAACCTGCGGATTCACATTGGCATAAAAACCATATTCGCTTGGCGCTAATTGATTCCAACTGGTAGGTGGCTGTTTATCGGTAACGCGAATTTTAACGATGGACTTAATACTCTTAAAGCCATACTTCCAAGGTAAAACTAACCTCACTGGCGCACCATTTTGCGGCGGCAAGGTTTTACCATATAAGCCTACGGCAAGAAATGGCAATTCATTCATGGCTTCAGCAATGGTTACCCCTTCTACATAAGGGTAATGTATCCCGCCGCCCATTAAACGATTTCGCTGCCCTGGCATTTGGTCAGGGTCAAACAAGGTCTCAAAGGCCACATGAGTTGCCTTATTAGATACCCCTGCCATTTTCAATAACTCAGCCAGTGAAAACCCTACCCAAGGCACCACCATTGACCACGCCTCTACACATCTTAAGCGGTAAATACGTTCTTCAAGGGCGAATTTACTGGTTAAGTCGTTCAAATCTAAGGTTAACGGTTTATCCACTAAGCCTTCTATTTTAAGCTCCCAGGGATTAACTTGAAATGATTGCGCATTTTCAAACGGGTCTTGTTTATTAGTGCCAAATTCATAGAAATTATTGTGACGGGTAATTTTATCTTCTGGGGTTAATTTATCATTGATTTGAAAGCGGCTAGGCTTTGTATAATCAATACCTTGCACCGCAAACGCAGGTTTATCGTCGCTGCCAAATAAATCGAACAAACCCGCCTGCACTTGCCCCGGCAAGCTAGCCCCGAGCGAGCCTAGCCCCAAGGCTTTAACGATATTGCGTCGATCCCGAAACACCGTTTCTGGAGTGACTTGATTTTCTTTTAATGCCCATGATGGTGGGTTGGCAATGCCTTTGAAAAAACCTTTCTTTGACACCATAGGTCACCTCATTCAATTATTATCATTTGATATAAATAGTAGACAGTCTAATACGCGTTAAAATTTCAAAAAGTTTACTATTTTGATGTTTTGAGTTTAATAATTAAGCGCTTAAGTATTAATTAGTCCTTTTGAGCCTTGCAGTGTACTGCCCTGCATGAGAATCTTAAGCATCATTTTTTGCAGGTTTTTTGCATGACATTTCCTACAAGTTTAACTATCCCCGAAATTATCGTTTTAGCCGCCGTCGCTTTTTTATCTCTTCTAATTGGCGCACTACTTAATCAGCGATTAACCCGTCAGCGCTGGGAGCAACACAGACAACGCATTGCTGAAGAAATGAGCCAATTAACTGCTGAATTTGAAATTAAACAGCAATCACTTACAGAGCAAATTGATGACAAACAAGATGCGCTAATGCTCACTCAAAATAAGCTCGAGTCATTGATTGGTCAATTAGCTAAAATGGAAGCCTTTGCCGAAAGAGTGCCATTACTAGAACAACAGTTAAACGATGGCCAGCGTAAATTCATGGAAACCCAGCTAGCACTGTCTAAATCTAATGCGATTCAACAAAGCATTCAAGCGCAGGCTAATATCGAAAAAACCGCTTTAAATGACAAAATCGCCTTACTAGAATCAGCCGAAGAAAGACTAAAACTGCAATTTGAAAATCTGGCGAATCGTATTTTCGAGGAGAAGTCAGAAAACTTTAAAAAGCAAAATGTCAGCCAAATGGATGGCGTGCTTGGGCCATTAAAACAGCAGCTAGAAGGCTTTAGACAACAAGTTAGAGAATCCTATAGCCAGGAGCAAACTGAACGCAGCGCCCTTAAACATCAACTTGATGCACTCAAAGAACTTAATTTGCGAATGAGTCAAGATGCAGTCAATCTTACTAAGGCGCTCAAAGGCGATAACAAGCAGCAAGGTAATTGGGGTGAAGTCATCCTTGAGCGGGTCCTACAAGAAAGTGGTCTACGTGAAGGCCATGAATACCATACTCAGCAAGATTTAAAAGACGATCAAGGTAAGCGCTTTAAACCTGATGTCATCGTTCACCTTCCTGAACAAAAAGATGTGGTGATTGATGCCAAAATGTCATTAATTGCCTACGAGCGCTTCTTTAATAGTGAAGACGAGCTAGTACAGCAACAAGCGATAAAAGAGCTGGCTTTATCTATTCGTCAACACATTAAAGGCCTAAGCCATAAGGACTATCACAAGCTACACGGCCTAAAAAGTCTCGACTATGTATTAATGTTTATTCCAATAGAACCTGCATTTTTACTGGCTCTGGAGTCAGATCCTAGCTTAGTGAACTTCGCCCTCGATCATAATATTATGTTAGTCAGTCCAACCAACTTATTAGTAGCACTGCGCACCATTAACAATATTTGGCGCTATGAGTACCAAAACCAAAATGCCCAAAGTATCGCAGCCCAAGCAGGTAAAATTTACGATAAATTATGCAGCTATGTTGACGACATGGATAAACTTGGCCGCGCTTTAGACACTGCCGATAAAGCCTACCAGCAAGCAATGAATAAACTGTCCCAAGGTAAAGGTAATTTAATAAGGCAAGCCCATGTTATGCAAAAGTTGGGCGTTGAAACCAGTAAAAACCTTGATCCTCAATTAATAAATAAAGCCTTAGATGACTCTAAAGAGTCATAAGCGGTTTTAATTCAGTTTTTATGAGCAATTTTTATGAGCAATTATAGCTAATTGCACTATTCTTTGGCTTGAGGTGGCAACACCTTAAGCAAAAATAGACACTTGGCTAATATTGATAATGCAGCTTAATAGATACTATTTATTAATTAGATTCAAACAGTTTGGTTCGCAAAAGATGTCGTACTGAGGCGGAGATTCTCATTATTATGCGCAACATATTGGTTAGTTTTGTATTTTTTCAAGGGTTATTGTGGCTGTCAGCTAGCGTTAATCTCGCCCATGCTGAAGAATCAAGTTTAAGCCCCCAGCAACAATTGTATCTTGATGCCCGCAAAGCGCTAGATAAACAACAGCTCAACCAATACCAAAAGCTACGTAAGCAGTTGGGTGATTACCCATTAACTGTCTACCTTGATTACCATGAGCAAGTAGCCGACATTATAAAAATGAGTGGAACTCAGGCCCATAAAGCCATCGAGCAGTTTAATACCACTCCGCTTTATAACGGCTTACGTTATCGCTATTTGAAAAATGCTGGCGAGAAAAAGCAGTGGCAAAACTTTTTAGCCATCTCACCTAACGCCCCTAATGATGTCACCTTGCAGTGTTACTATTACCGCGCTCAATTATCTCAAGGCAATAACAACATCGCTTATGACGGCGCTGAAAAACTGTGGCTTTATGGTCGCTCACGCCCCAAGGCTTGTGATGTGTTATTTAGTCAATGGACCAAGGCCGGTAAAAGAACCCAAGCATTAATTTGGTCAAGAATGTTACTTAGTTTTAATGAAAACCAATATGGCTTAACCCAATACCTATCCAGAAAAATCACCAAAAATAAAGCTGAGGCCGATTTACTAATTTCAGTTTATCGCGATCCCAACAGCCTACGTAATACCAAAAAGTTTTCTTCTAAAACGCCCATTGTGGCGGATATTGTTAATGTTGGGCTCAGAAAACTTGCCAGAAAAGACTTAAAACAAGCGGTAAAATTATATAAGAAATATGATAAAGCTAACCGTTTTAATGCCATCAAAGGCCAACAACTTAATCGTTATATTGTCCGCCGAGCATTAATCAGAAAAGAAGCTGATTTACTGGAACACATTGATGCAAGCTTACCGATTTTAGACTCTGATGACTTATTTCAAATTCGTTTGCGCTGGGCAATCGCAGCGCAAGATACAAAAGCAATCAAACACTATCTAACCTTACTCAGTGATGATGTCATTGATGACTCTCGCTGGCAGTATTGGAGCGCACGCATAAATAAAACCACAGATAAAACCCAAGCAGACAAGATAACGAAGCAACTTAGCCAAGCACGTAATTTTTATGGTTTTTACGCCGCCCAATCCATAAAGGCCCCGCTGGCGTTAAATAATGACAAGTTACAGTCATCGCCACTGCTTGCCAAAAAACTTCATGATGACCCAGGGCTTGCCAGAATTATCGAATTGATTGCCATCGATAAAACCCGCGATGCTCGCAGTGAATGGGTTCATTTGCTGCGCCGCCATGATACCGCGATGAAGGCTGAATATGGCCTACTCGCCCTTAAAAATGGCTGGTTTGATTATAGCGTCGAAGCCAGCATACAAGCCAGACAATGGAATAGTTTGCAATTGCGCTTTCCTAACGCCGCCCAAAACGAATTTGAACAAGCCAGTAAAAAATATCAGGTTGAGATAGATGAAATACGCGCAATCGCCCGCCGCGAAAGTGCGTTTTACCCTTATGCCACCTCGGGTGTGGGTGCGCGCGGATTAATGCAACTCATGCCCGCAACAGCAAAAGAAACCGCCCGAAAAAATAAGCTCAAATTTAACAATAAAAATGACCTATATAAGGTAAATTATAATGTTCAACTTGGTAGCGCTTATTACGGCCAATTGCTCAAACAGTTTGATCAAAATCGCGTGCTCGCCACAGCAGCCTATAATGCCGGCCCCCACAGGGTCACCCGTTGGTTAAAAGAGTCTGACGGAAAACTGGATGTCATGAGCTTTATCGAAACCATTCCCTTTAAGGAAACCCGGGAATATGTGCAAGCCGTACTGAGCTATAGAATGATCTATCAGCAACAAGAGGGTCGCGATGCCCCTATGTTCAGCGAAGCCGAACGCAAGTTTGCTTACTGATAGATTTGACGGCGGCAATGTGTTTATTGGTCACTTTGTCATTAACCAATAGCCATTAGCCTTAGCTTAATAGCTTAGCCACTTTAACGCCGCTTAAGACTTACTAAGGCTGTCGTGAGTAGTGTTCGAAACCGATAACTCACTGCCACGATAGTTAAACTCATCACAGAGTTTAGCTATCATTTTTTATCTCTGAATATCTTCCTTTATTATCTTTGGCAGGTTAACGTAAGCCATTCGATGTATTTGTTAGCAAAATAGCTTAATTAGGCCCTTTTTGTTAACTAACGGAGTGTTTAGTGTCAGCAACAAAACTACAATCGCTGTTAAGCCAATTAGAAACGGTATTATTAGGTAAGCCTGAGCAAATCAAACTGGCGCTAGCCTGCATTCTAGCTAAAGGTCATTTACTGATTGAAGATTTACCTGGCATGGGTAAAACCAGTCTTTCTCAGGCCTTAGCCACCTCACTGGGCATGAGCTATCAACGTATTCAATTTACCAGTGACATGTTACCCGCTGATATTCTAGGGGTATCCATTTACCAGCAACAAAATCAAGTGTTTGAATTTCACCCAGGACCGATTTTTAATCAAATGTTATTAGCCGATGAAATCAACCGCGCCAGCCCTAAAACCCAAAGTGCCTTACTTGAAGCCATGGCAGAAAGACAAATCACCATTGATGGTGAAACACACACATTGCCACAGCCTTTTTTTGTTATCGCTACCCAAAACCCCATTGAGCAATCAGGGACGTTCCCGCTGCCTGAATCGCAACTTGACCGCTTTATGATGCGCATTTCTATTGGCTACCCAGATGAACATGCTGAGTTAGCCATGCTAAAAGGACTACATCAGCGCAGCGATGCCCCGCCGCTCACACAATGCTTAAGCCCAACCGAGCTAATGAGCTTGCAACAACAAGTACAAAAAGTCAGTGCCTCTGATGCTGTGCTTAAGTATTTGATCAATCTTGCCCAATACTCTCGTCAGCAAATCGATGGCAATGGGCTATCGCCTCGGGCCAGTATTGCACTGCTAGACGCAGCTAAAGCCTGGGCGCTATTAAATCATCGTAATTATGTGGTACCAGAAGATATTCAGGCCGTATTTCATTGCGTAGCAGAGCACCGCATAAGAACCAATAGCCAACTGCAGGGGCAAGCGCTGTCAGATCAAATTCTCGCACGCGTTAACCCAATAAGCTAAGCAGAAATTAATTGCAGATGAATAATTCCAAGGCAGCAAAAAAATGGTATTCACGCTTGATCCCCGCCGCGATTAAGCAGCGCTGGTCAAAGTGGCTAGATAAGCGAATACCGGCGAACAAACAAATTACCTTAAGCCATAAAAGTATTTTTATTTTACCCAGTGGCTTTGGCGTCGCTTGGTTTGTGCTGATAGTGGTGCTGTATTTATTTGGCACCAACTATCAAAACAATTTGGTGATCGGCTTAAGTTTATTGCTGGCCAGTGTGTTCCATAGTTGCATTATTTACAGCTATAAAAATCTTGCAGGTTTAACCTTAACAGCATTAACCCCGCCTGAGACTTATGCCAACCAAAACTTGGCCTTTCCGATTGTATTATCCAGTAAAATCAACAAAGACAACAGCCAAACCAGCCACCAACAAATTTGCTTGAATCTACCTAATGAGCGCCATAGCCGCATTACCGATGTCGCTGAAGGCGTCGATACCAGCGTCAGCTGTACCGCGCAATCCAGAGGCCTAGTTAACCCCGGTAGAATTCGCGTCTCATCCAGTTTCCCACTGGGGTTATTTAACACTTGGTCCTATGTGGATTTAAATATCCAGCATATTATTTATGCCGCGCCGCTGGCCACCCATGTATCTTTAACCAGTTTAGATAATGACAATCAAACCGAATTTGAACACGGTAAATTACAACCAGGGGTTGATGACTATAAAGGCCTTAAAACCTTCGTTGAAGGTGAGTCACTTAAACAAGTGGCGTGGAAGCAATGGGCACAAGGGCGCGGAATGCTAACAAAAGAATTTGCCCAACCTGAAGGCAAACCGGTGTGGCTAAGTTTAGACGACACCCTCGGTGATAGTCTTGAACAAAAACTCAGTAAGCTGGCGTGGCAAGTCAACGCCTTATCTCAATCGCAGCAAGTTTTTGGCTTGGCATTAAACCAGCAAATTATCGAACAAGACAGTGGCGAGTCACACAGAAAACAATGTCAGCAAATGATTGCGCTTTATGGTTCAGTAGCTAAGCCAGCAATTACAACAGAACCAAGAGTTACACCTGAGTCAACAATTACACCTGAGTCAACGTCAGCATTTACTGATAAACACCCAGTGGGGAACAGAAAATGACCCAAGGCTCAGAGGCGTTAAAACATCAGTTAAATGATCCATTTAATGAGAACATTGGTCGTAATACCCTCTTTTGGTTATTAATTACCAATGTATTGGTGCTATCACCGTTATACCAGCATGCCACCTTATGGAGCATCGGCATTTGCGCCATTTGCTTTGTGTGGCGTGTGGGAATTTACCTTGGCAAGGTAGCGGCGCCTCCTAAAGTATTAGTCACAGGGCTAGCCATTGGCGCCGCTGTCACCTTGGCTTTAGTGTCACAGGAAATTGGTTTACTTAACGCATTAGTCAATTTGCTCCTGCTAGGCTATGCCCTTAAATACATCGAAATGCGCCAAGTGCGCGATGTTAAAGTCGTGGTTTTGGTGGGCTTTTTCTTAATCGGTTTTGCGCTATTAGATCGTCAATCCATACTCGACACCCTGCAACTGAGCTTTGTCGTCATCATTAATACCTGTGTGTTAATCAGCATTTATCAGCATTCAAGTCGCAAGGTAAACTTTCGCTTCGGGGTGAAATTATTTGCCCAAAGCCTACCCTTAGCCATACTGCTTTTTGTGGTGTTTCCAAGGCTGCCACCATTGTGGTTAGCCCCCAGCATGAAAAATGCTACTACCGGCCTGTCAGATGAAATTGCATTAGGGGATATTAGTAAGTTAACCCGCTCGCCGAATTTGGCATTTAGAGTCGGTTTTGAAAATGAACTCAATAACACCGATAAGCAGCAACTCATTAGCAATGAGCAACTGTATTGGCGCACACTGGTCATGGAAAACTACGATGGTCAGCGCTGGAGTCAGTCGCCTTATCGTAAAAATGAACAACGTAGCGCCTATGGCAATAAACCTAAGCGCGCTAAGCCCAATGCTGCAGGTCTTGCGGCGCCATTAAATTATCAAGTGATCACCGAGCCGACCTATCAAAAATGGTTGTTTGGTTTAGATCAGGCTTTTAGTCAATCTGAGCACATTGTCGAGTTATCCGACTTTAGGCTATTCTCACTGCGCAACATTGATCAACGCTTAAGTTACCAAGTGAGCTCTTATCCAAGTAGCGCTCTTGATGCCAAACTCGCGCCAGACATCAGCAAGATAAATTTGGCCATTCCTAATAATAGCAATCCACAAACTCGCCAGTTGGCAGCCCAATTTGCTAAGGATTACCCACAGCCAGCAGCCCGCATCAATGCCATGATGGGTTACTTTGCTGAGCAGGCTTTTTACTACACCTTAAGCCCGCCAAAGCTTGGCCAACAGCAAGTAGATGACTTTTTATTTACTAACCAAGCAGGCTTTTGCTCCCACTACGCTTCAGCGCTAGTATTTCTCGCCCGTTCAAGTGGCATACCTGCCAGAATGGTCACCGGTTACCAAGGCGGCGAATATAACCCCAAAGCCGGTTATTACAGCATCTATCAATACATGGCCCATGCATGGACTGAAGTTTGGCTTGAAGGCCAAGGCTGGGTAAGGTTTGACCCCACCGCCATGATTGCCCCAGAGCGGGTACTAGATGGCTTTGATGCCACGTTTACAGGCCAAGACAGTTACTTACAAGACAGCCTATTTACCAGTTTACAGGTCAAAAATATTCCGTGGTTAAACAATATTCGCCTGCAACTGGCGAGCATCGATTTTTACTGGAGTGTGTGGGTACTGGGTTTTGATGAGCAACGCCAGCAACAAGTATTAGCCAAACTCCTTGGCAATGTCAGCAGCAGTAAAGTGGCTATTATGATGATCATCTGCTTTATCATCATTGCCCTTATCATTGCCTATTTTGCTGGCGTGTTTAAACTGCAGCCCAAACAAGATCCTTGCATCAAACGCTATAACCTTATTTGCGCAAAGCTTGCGAATAAAGGATTTCAACGTGATGCGATGCCACCACAAGCTTATGCCCAGTTTATTCAGCAAGCATTTAGTGAGCAGCAACCACAACTGGTGGCTAATTTTGACAAAATGACTGAACACTTTATAGCCTTGCAATATCAACCTTTGAGCGCTAAACAAGTTGTTTTGCACCAAAGGTTGTTTAAACGCTACTTTAGTAAGCTGAAAAGGAATTTAATGAATTAATGTGGTAATCAAAGGCCATTTGATTATTTTTAACATAGTATATAACAAGACTAGCACTTACTATCGGCCTGTAAACGTACTTAAAATCGAGCCTGACTGCTGTCAGGCTCATGCTATGTCTCTGTTCTCGCTATATCTCTATTCTCACTAATTATAAGTAAACTAAAGCACGTATTTAGCAGAAAACATCACCCGATTAAGTTCGCCTTCAATACCGTTTTCTTTACTGTTTTTAGCGTACATATATTCAACACCCACAGTTAATGGTTTCACTGGTGAATAAAGTAAATTCACATAGCCAGAATATGAGTCTTTATTAACATTTTCGCCCATCAAGCTGACATCATTATCCGCGCTAAACGCTGACGCTGTCACACTGGTACGCCATTGGTCATTCCACCAATGGCGATAAGCAATAAAACCACCATAAGAGGTAATCGCCTCAATATCGCCATCGGCATCGATAACTCCCGCATTGACATAATTGAGCGCCATATATCGGCCAAGACCTTCACCATAAGTCGCAGTAAATTTAATATCATCTGCACCTACGGGTAAAATACCGCTAAAACTAACGCCGTAACCCAAAGCCGTTGCATCAAATTGAGTATCGCTAATGCGAGTTTCAATATTGAGGTGCCTTGCAATACCAGCAACAGACAATTTAGCACCAGCCTCTGTTTTGAAGTTATAGCGTGCAACAACATCAGGTACCATGCCACTACCGCTCAGAATTCGGCTAGGGCTTTGGTAACCATTTAAGGTGGTTTCAGGGTTTTCTACAGATAATTGAAAGCCGCCATTGGTATAGCGTATTTGAGTTTGGCGTACAAATGGGGTGCCTTCTGCAGCGCCAACAAAATCGAGGTTCTCAGGTAAAGCGGCTGGATTTTGAAAAGTGGTCCATGATTGACCAACAGTCCAATTATCAAAACTCACAAATGCATGACGAATACGTGGCGAATAACTGTTGGACACTCGTTCGTTACCGTCAGCATGAGTCATAAAATCCAGTTCGATAAAGCCGGTTAACTTATGGTCATCAATATCAGTAATCGTTTTAAAGTTAAATCGTGTTTCTCTCGCCTGAAAATCGACCACCTGATTTCCGTTACCCTCTACGCCATATATTGTCCCAGGCACATAAAACTGCCTAGAAATAGACCCTGAATCTGGTGCACCATGGCTATAATCACTGAACATGGTGTCGACTTTAATGTAACCACCAAATTGTACATCGGTATTTTCAATAACTGCCGCGTTTGCACCAGTCACAGAAAGCGCACTCCCAATCAATACGCCAATTAAATTCAATCCTATTTTGGTATGATTAAATTGACTATTTGCCGAGTTTTTATTGTTTCGAAATAAACGTTTTTTCATCACATCACCATTATTTTTATTGTTAAAAAAACCTTCTCTAATAATTAAGCTTTAAAGAAGGTGCCTCACAGAGAAACTATGTGTAATCAATGATGTGATCATAGAACTGGAATGAATTCCAAAACGAGGATTGCAATAGGGTTTGGAAAAAACAACCAAGCTGTAACCAATAAGTTAAATCTTGGTTCCATAATTGTATTTAAAGTGACAACGGTAGCATTTTGACATTAATGCCAGAATGTGGACTAACGCTTATTAAATAAAGAAGTAAATCTACTGGGGATTGGCTGATAACTTTCAGGCTTTTAGTGAACATTTTATTACGCTGTTATACCAACCTTTGCCGATGAAACACCTTATGTTTCACCAACGATTGGTTAAGCGGTATTTTAGGAAGGTTAAGATTAATTAGTTGGGTTGATTTGTTTTTTAATTGCATCTTATAGAGCTTAAGAGCTGAATAATATATAGCCATCCATTATTTTGAAGTTATAACATAAAGCTAGAGTGGGTGAGCTAATTAATGAACTACAACCTTCTTTGAAAAATTATTTTCAAAGAAGGTTGAATACCGAGGCCTAACCCCGCACGCGCTTTGAAATTTGCGAGCTGGACAACGATTTGGGGATAAGGACTGTTTAATCACGATAGGCCATGATTACGGTTTTTGTTAATTGTAATTACATAGTAAGTGGCAAAAGGTCGAATGAACTGCCAGACAAGCAGTAACGATGCTAACGGAAAAAACAAGCTATAAATGTTGAAGTCCGCATGGCCCTTGGCAGCATCTATCATCCATTGGGAAAACGCTGACGTGGCAAAAAAACTATAACCAATCACAAATAACATTATAAACTGCGCTTTACCTTCAATAAATAATGCCAATACTCTGCCGAATGTGGGCAGTTTTCCGCCTTGAGAAGCTTCATGCATTGGCATTTGTTTAAGTTTAGACCGAGCAATGACAAAAATGATTAAAGCGAACAAAGGTATTAATACAAAGAGGGCCCACTGCAAGATATAAAGGTCAGCAATTTCACGCTTAGCAACTGCTCTATAGTTCATTTCTGCATCAGAAAAAGGACCTGATTTTAATAATTCCCAATAAAATTCTAAGTTTTCCATGTGAATATAAGGCATTCTGAATTGCTCGAACCACATAAATAACGTAAATAGTCCAAGGTATAAAGCCAGTAATGAATTAACAGCTAGAGTCTCAGTTGATTTTCTTTGTGCGATTGAAGGCGTTATTGAAGTGTTAGTTTGAGCTGTAATACATGCACGAAAAAACATACTAATATTGTGAATATGATACTGCTTAAAAGGCATATTAATCTCTATTTTTAATTTGAAAAATTTATCTTCAAAGCATTATATGATAATTCTATATCAATGAAATAATTATGGTTTACCTTACTGTTACCTCCTATTATCAACTAGATATTCGTTAAGTTATATGGTTTTATGTGTCGATGACGTAATAGCTTTTTGTGCGGATTTTGACATTTGTTTTGAAAGTTGTTGGGTTTTCTTTACTTATTCTTACTTTGATCACCCACACTAAAAAACCTAATTCATTTTGGGCCAATACAGGGTTTGACAAAAATATAAAGCCACCCATTACTCTAAATTTATAACATAACGCCTTTCATTTTGAGTTGCCAACACCAACATTCATTTACTGATGGCCAAAGGACTGAATATTTCATCATTAATCACCAAAATTAACTCATAAACTAAATTCAA
>NZ_MCTV01000017.1:120727-166972 GCF_002874545.1 Shewanella sp. 10N.286.52.C2 | reverse complement strand
TGATAAATTGTTAAAGAGCGGACTCGGTAACTAGCGTTTAGACGCCTTGTTCCGTGTCAGTGGTGCGCATTATAGGGAAACTAAAATTTCATGCAAGGGCTTTTACAAATTAATTGACAAACATTGATTCAAGTGCTTTTTAATTGAGCGTATTGCGCTAAAATAAAACAATCTGGCTATTTTATCGCTGTTTATTTGGTTTTAATCACTAGTTACAGGCTCTGCTCTATATATGCTGCTACGTCTGCAATACGTCAACTAGCGCTGTAACTTCATTAATACCAGTTTAATGCTTACGGCTAGAACTCGACGATGAGCATGTAATCTCAATGACATTTCAACTTGATGAAGGGTTAATCCATTTCTTTAGCGCTTACGGCTAGAACTCGACGATGAATGTGTAAACTCAATATCAATTCAACTTGATGCAGGGTTAATCCATTATTTTAGCGCTTACGGCTAAAACTTGAAGATGAGTATGTAATCTCAATGACATTTCAACTTGATGCAGGGTTAAACCATTACTTTAGCGCTTACGGCTAGAGCTCGACGATGAATGTGTAATCCCAATATCAATTCAACTTGATGCAGGGTTAATCCATTATTTTAGCGCTTACGGCTAAAACTTGAAGATGAGTATGTCATCTCAATGACATTTCAACTTGATGCTGGTTAATAGTTACTAGCTCCACCTCATTATCAGTAAAGTTTCAATTCAGTCACTTTATATCTATCTAGCCACAGCTTTAATTAATCTTAGATGCTAAAGCAATTTTCAAATTTTTATGAGCTCGTTCAAAATAGGTCGGTGAAGTATCTATTGCTTGCTTAAATAAACTTATCGCTTGTTCGTACTTGCCTTCTAACATCAAAAAGTAGCCAAGATCATTTAATGCATCCGCTGTTGTCATGGTTTGTTCAAAACTTGCCAGTGCCCTTCTATAATTTCCTTGGCGGATATAAACCAAACCTAAATTCGACCATGCTCGGGTAAAACTCGGATCAGCTCTTAGTGCTTGCTTGAGATATGACTCTGCATTATCAAAGTCTCCCACAAGATAAAATGAATAACCTAAATTGGTAGCGATAATTGCTGATTGAGGTTGGAATGCTAGTATGAGTCTAAAATATGTTCTTGCTGCTTCATTGTTGTTTTCCAGATCTTCCAAAATAGCCAGTGCGTTATATACTCTTAAAGGTGATAGCTCATCTAAAGAAGTATAATCTGCTCCAGCAGCCTTACTCTTAATTGCCGATAATCGCTGTTGATCAAGAAAGATGGTTTTCTCAAGATGCTTTCTTGCCAATACATATTGCCGTCTATCTATTTCAAGAATTCCTAACTCTGCATTTGCTAACCTATGATCAGGGTTTATTGTCAGCGCTTCGTTATAGGCTTTTAACGCTATGTCTTTATTGCCTTTAGCAACGTGTATTCGAGCAATTTGATAAAATGTGTCAGCGTTTTGCTGATTGAAGTCTAATGCTTGTATATAGGCGTATAATGCTTTATCTAAATCGCCGGAGCGTTCTGCATCTTGAGCTTGATTAAGAGCCTCAATTTCTGATTGAGGTGATCCCCCGACTGCAATCTGAGATTTCCCTTGATACAAATCTTGACGCTGCGGTGTTTTTGTCAGTTCAAGATCCTCATCAACTGATGCACAACCACAAAGACTAAAACTAAGTATTGCCAGCGTGAAAAGCATTTTTAGGTCACGTTTCATCATTGACATATACCTCGCCTCTTGCTGAATCCAGTAAAATTAATATATAGAATATTCATATTAAAAGGCTTGCCCCCATACTTTCATTACTTTAAGTACAGCAGGACCTACTGCGACAATAAAAAAGGACGGCCAGATACAAAACATCATTGGGAAAATCATTTTTACCGCCATCTTTGCAGCTTGTTCTTCTGCCTGTTGTAGTCTTTTGTCTCGATATTCTTCTGAAAAAACCCTTAATGTCGCTGCAATCCCTGTTCCTAAACGCATACTTTGGGATATTGCAGAGTTAAGCCCTTTAATGTCTTCTAAGCCCGTTCGCTCGGTAAATTCACTTAAAGCCACCCTAATAGTGAGACCTGCTCTAACTTTATTACACACTAACTCTAATTCGCTGGATAAATTAGGGTGGCTTAATGAAAGTTCGCGAGCTACACGTTGCAATGCTGCTAATAGCCCTAAACCCGCTTCACAACACACCACCAGCAAATCAAGTGCATCAGGAAAGCCGACACGTAAAGACCGCATTCTTTTATTCGCTAAGTAGGTTAAAACTAAAGAAGGCGCCAAAAAAAATCCCCCCATAATCAAACACACTAGATAAATACTGATCAATGTCGATAAATCCGGAAATATTTTTAAAACCACGATAGAAAGTACTGCACCTATTAGCAACAGTAGTAAACGTATCGCGCTAAAGATGGCCAATGCGCTATCGGAATGTAGCCCCGCATGAATTAACAACCGCCTTGTTTCATTATTTGATAAATTCAAAAATGGCACTTTGCCTAATTGGCCAATTCCATGCTCCAGGGTTTTATTTACCTCGTTATTTTCAACAGCCGAGCTTTGAGTATTAACGCCAGAAATTTGTTGTAAGCGTTTACGCACAGGCGAGTATACCCCGCTTACTAACAACGAAATTGATAGAGCAAATGTAATACCGACTATCGCAGCAACAATGTATATCGCCCACTCAACATGTTGGGGATTGTCGAATGTCTGATTAATGAGTCCAAGTAAATAGTCCATATCACATATCAATCCTAATCAATTTACTGATCCAAAGGCCACCTAACGTCATCCCAATTGCGCCCCACATTAACAATGTCTTGCCATCTTCGGTGCCAGTCAGCTCTCCCACATAGTCAGGTGTTTGTAAATAGATAACAGCGAACAATACAAATGGTAATAAGATTAAAATCCACGCAGATAAACGTCCCTCAGCCGACAACGTTCTTACTCGACGCCTGAACATAAAACGTTTACGAATAACCTGTGCCAAGTTATCAATGTTTTCAGCTAGATTACCGCCGGTTTCTTTCTGCACCATCACCGCACTTGAAAATGCCATCGCGGACACACTTGGTACCCGCTCAATAAATCCAAGAATAGCCCTTTTGGTATCTTTACTGTAATTGATGTTGGCAAACATCAAGCTAAACTCTTTGGCTAATGGACCTTCCATTTCCTCTGTAACCAGTTTTATGGCATCAGAAAACGAGTAACCCGCTTGTAAAGCGCGCCTTAATACATCAAGCGCATCAGGAAAACTTGCCTCTATCGCATCCATTCTTTTTGCAATATCACGATTTAATTTAAAATAAAACAACAAGAACACGATAAACATTGCAAAAAATACCATCAGTGGTACACGAAAATACCACCAACTTACTATCCCCACTAATGTGGCAACAAATAAAGCTAAAAATAAAAATTGATGCCCTAAAAGTCGATAATCAGCCAACTCGAGACGGTAACTTAAGTCTTCAATAAAACCGATGCTTTCTAAAGCTCGACCAATCTTACCAACTTTGCTTAATCGGTTTTTTCTCAGTAAAGAAGTCTCAAGTACACCATCACCAGACTCTTGGGATAGTTGCTGTAATCGCTTACGTACTTGGGCTGTATTTGCCCGCTGCGGACTATAGACAGGTAAAAATAACGCCTGAGAAAGGAAAATTACGGCAATAAAAATTAAAACTAGGAAAATAATTTCATTGGAAGGCATAAAAGACTCCTAAAAATTAGCGAATGGGTCACCGCAATTAAATAGCTTAAATGGCAGATCAATACCATGCTGCTTTAATTTAGAATGGAAGTTGGGCACTACACCTGTGGCATTAAAATGACCAATAATTTGACCTTGTTCATCAACGCCTTCACGTGAAAAGCGAAATATCTCTGACATGGTTATGATGTCGCCTTCCATACCATTGATTTCTTGGATACTTATCACCCTTCTGCGGCCATCTTCTTGCCTTTCAAGCTGTACAACCAAGTCAATTGCCGATGCTATTTGTGTCCTGATATTACTCACAGGCATATCAAATCCGGCCATACAAACCATATACTCCAACCTGCCGAGGGCATCTCGTGGGCTGTTGGCATGCAATGTTGTTAGTGAACCTTCGTGACCGGTATTCATTGCGGTCAGCATATCCAATGCTTCTCCACCACGCACCTCACCAATGACAATTCTGTCAGGGCGCATTCGAAGGCAATTTTTTACCAAGTCACGTTGGGTGATTTCGCCACGACCTTCGATATTTTGTGGTCGAGTTTCTAAACGGACAGTATGCTCTTGCTGGAGTTGAAGTTCTGCTGAATCTTCAATGGTGACAATGCGTTCATTAGCTGGAATATAGCCCGAAAGCATATTCAGTAGCGTGGTTTTACCACTACCAGTACCGCCAGACACCAGTACATTTAATTTACCTTTAACTGCACCTTGTAATAACTCCACCATATCGGCAGTGATTGAACCAAACTTAATTAATTCAGGTGCGGTTAATTTATCCACTGCAAATCGACGTATAGACAGAGATGGGCCATCTAACGCTAGAGGTGGGATAATAGCATTAACCCTTGAGCCATCAGCGAGTCGAGCATCAACCATAGGGGATGATTCATCGATACGTCTACCGACGCTAGATACAATACGATCGATGATATTGAGCAGGTGAGCATCGCTATGAAACTTGATATTCACTTTTTCTAACTTACCTAGTCGTTCTACATAGACTCTGTCAAAGGAGTTAACCAAGATATCTGAGATAGTTGGATCGGCTAATAATGTTTCTAACGGGCCTAACCCCAAGACTTCATCAATAATTAATTTTATTAATTTCTTTCTAGACGTCAGATTGATTGGTACATGCAAATCATTAATAAGCCTTTCGCATATTTCACTAATTTGAACACGTGCTTGATCTGAAGAAACCGTTTCGATTAAAGACAGGTCCATTACGCTCAATAATCTGTCATATAACTTAATCTTAAGTTGCTGCTCTTCAATCGTTAGTGGCTGATACACGTCAGTGCTAGTTAGACTCGTTTGATTATCCATACTTTAATTTCCCATTAAACGATCCCACAAACTCGATGATTTTTTTTGTAGATTACTGTTAGAAGGAATTAACTCTTGGGTTAATTTTTGCAAATCTAAATACATTCGTTGTTTTTTAGCAATTGTTGTAATCGGTTTACCAATATCCACACATTCACTTGCTAACTTATAGTCATTTGCAACTACGTAAATCGAATCAATGCCAAGCGCTTTTTTTATATCATTTAACTTTATTTGAGTATTGGATTTATCATAACGATTAACGAGGATATGAATTCGGCTTCTTTCAATGCCGATAAGATTAACCAGTTGCTGTATTAACGCATTGACTTCTCTGATAATAATCAGGTTTTGCTGGGCAACAACCAAAATCTCTGCATTGCGGAGTAATTCAATATTCCAATATTCTGGTCCACGAGAGTAATCTAAAATGACTTGTTGATGATGCTGCCTGCATTTGGTTAACAGGTCATACATGTTCTCTAATTTGATATCGTTATTTAAATTTAATAATGAAAACGGCGCAGCTGCTAATAAATGTAACGGCCCGATGGATGTCATTGCGCTTTTTAATGCAACCTCATCAAGATCATCTAACGCTTGTAATGCATCCGAAAGATAATAATTGGGTTCCACCCCAAGAATGTGGGCTAAGGCCCCGTGATGCAGATCTGTATCAAGAAGCGCCACATCAACATTACCAAGTTCTGCTGAAATGGCCGCTAAGCATGAGGATATAAAGCTCGCTCCTGAGCCCCCTTTACCATTTATCACAGCTAGAACGGGTGCTAGCTCTGCTTGATCACTTTGCTTTACAGCTATTTGCTTCAGTGCATTGAGTAATTCTACATCTGGAGCATCAAGAGGAATAAAATCGCTTACACCAAATTGAAATGCATGACGAAGCACATTTTGAGGTGTGTCCTGTCCCAATATAATGACATCGGTTTGATAACTGGAGGCACAAGCTAACACTTGTGTTGCTAACTCTTCGTCGTTAGGTATAACAAGTAATATCAAATTAAATGGCTTACCAGTGACATCGACATTTTTACTGCCGCTTAAATCTGACGTTTTTTCCCAGTTTAAATTGACACATTGTGTCAAATTAGCCTCTATCTGAGGTAAAAACGCCTTTTGTGCGTTAATTAACAGCACATTAAGTGGCGAGGACATATAAAAATCCATTAAGTCACCTGCTTTTGAAGGAGCACTTGATGTTGTTGAAAACAATTCTAGTGGTTTTTCCATTTAATCAACCTTTGACTTACTTCTGTCAGTCATATATTTACTATAGTCGTTAATTTTATTAATAAAGTTATTTATTGACATACCGTCGTTCCTCCAGGAAATACACCAAGACTTTCCCGTGGAAGGATGGTGGTAAATACTGGTGAATTTAAGTTGATAGATAACCCAGGTACCCAAAAATTAAATTGATAATCTTTTATCTCAGCCTTTACCAGTTCAATATCAGCGCCAGTAACAGGGATGCCAGTACGCGATAAATAGCTAATATCAAGGTTAGCCGCTGATAAATCAGGCACTAACTTGGCGCCGTTAAATAATGCTAAATTATCGATATTAGTGATTGGCTGACAAACGATAGCCAACCTTGCAGCTCGCCTCGATGCTTCTTGTAAAACACTATAGGTGTATAGCAACCTACCAACTTCTATCGCGCTAAACAGCAATAGAAAAAATACGCCGGCAACAATGGCAAACTCAACTGAATAGATCCCTTTTACACGTTTCATAATGCTGTCACCGCAAAGTGAGTGTTCAAATTAAAGCTGAGATCAACATCATTACCGATACCCAGTGAAACCAACTTTTCGCCGAACAGTGGCTGCCAATTATAAGACACCGAAATAACCAACCTACGGCTTCCAGCTGGAGCTTCAGTAATGGTTATATCGTTGCCTGATAACCCGTTCAAACGCGGCGTTGTTCCAGTATTTGTGGTGCCATAAATTAATAGGTTTTTAGTTTCAGCAATACAATTTCCGCACTCTGCATCAATAAATGGAAAGGGTAAATTGCTGGTCTGGCGAGTATCTGCATGAGCAGCTAAATAGACTCCGGCATCACGTACTAATTTAGTCAGGGTATTATATTGATACAAAAACCGCCCTAATTCTGCGGTGGCAAAAATCAGTAACAACATAAAGGGCAAAAGAATAGTCATCTCTACCGCCGCTACGCCTTTTTGTGATAAACGCTTCATACCAATCTCCTAGGAATCAGGGCTATCGGGATCTCTATACAGCACAATCGTATAATTATTACTGACAAAATTAGGATCAACGGACGCATTACCTGTGCCTGGACATTCATTAACAAACTCACCAACCACAAATGACTCTTGCCCTCCTTGACCAACATCTTGAACTAAGAAAAAGCACCCTATTGTTTTAACTTCGATATTATTTCGTCCGTTAGTCATACCATTGCAAACACCGATAACTACGGGCATTGCTCGGCGATTATTTGCCGCGATACTGCTATCAATACAACTATTGATGTCGTTATCGGCTAGATATTGAGCATGGCTATAATACGCCGCTGTCGGGTTGGTAATATTGCCATCGCCGTCAAGATTAATTCGGTCTCCTTGACAAATGTTCCTATCTCTTGGGTGATCGGTTGAGTTCAGCCCTCCCCCCTGCCACTCACCAAAACGGGTATTGATACCTTGAGACACTGGACCGACATTATTACCTGGCTGGGTAGGAACAACATCACCCGCTCCAATACAAGAATTAGGACTATATTCACCAGCAAGCGAGGAGCGCAGTATATTCGCACCATTACCATCTAAAGCCAGCAACTGAAAATTACCAGGGCCGATAGCGGGATCACTTGCTTGTGCAGATCCAGACTTCATGGCGTATAAACTATTAGTGGCTATACCGTAAGGGGCAGGTACTACTACACCACTGGCATTCGTGGTGGTAAAATTTGGATCATCATTAACCGCGCACACCAACAATGGAACCAGTCTGTTATTACAAATAATGTCGGTACTGCGCCCTGCTACAGCGGAAGCTCTGACACGTTTATTAAAACTAAGTAACTGCGCGAAAAAATTATCTAAGCCGACATCTTCAACCCTGACACGGACATACTCACTGTCTTCATTTGCAATGGGCGAAAACGGGTCTGGTAATAAAGAAAATTCAACGACTATGTTACTCGTTACCGCATTATTGCTGTAATCGGTTGGTGAGAAACTAATATTAGTTTCAAGTTCATTATTTTCTTTAAATGCCATATTTTGCGACAACATACTCACTGCTGCTTGGCGGGCCTCAGCAAGCGTTGCGCCACCGTCAAGCATCTTGGCTGCATGCAATGCCGATGCATCGACTGCATTTTGAAGCCGGCCTTTACTCAGTAGCAAGTGACCGCCATCGAGTGCTAATGCCGCAACGGCTAATAATGAAAATAAGCCGATGGTAAACATCACTAAAATCGCACCGCATTGACGTCTTTTGCCACTAAAGATTCCCTTAGAATGACAATTAGTCGTGCTATACATTGCAACCCCCAATACTTATGGCTAATCCATGATGATTGATGATGAACCCATTTCTTTTGCACTAATGGGGGCTTCGCTACTTTGACGGTATTTGAGCATCACCTGACGACCGTAATTTCCTTCAAGACTTAATACCAAACCGTCGTTTCTCTCTGAGGCATCAGGATCAAGTATCTGCACATTTTTTAACTGGTGATAACTGTCATTCATAGTGAAATTATGGACACTCTCACAAGCAGATAAGAGCAAGACCATAGAAAGCAATACAACCTTATTTATCAAAGTTGTCCTTAAATTAAAGTAACTCATATTAAACGCTCCAATCTAAAGTGAGTGCCCATATTTTTGTTGGGTACCACTATTTTCAATTTTGACATTAGACATCACGGGTTCGTATGGCGTATCAACTTTCTGATCAGGCTGTTCTTTAGTTGAAATCTTACCGAGTAAATAAAACTCCATATCTGATGGAGAAACAAATCCATCGGTTGGTAGCGCGATATCCTTTTTGTTAAAAGGCCGAACAAGTCTTGGGGTCACTAAAATTACTAATTCTGTTTGGCCACTTCGGAAACTTTTACTAGAAAAAAGCTGACCTAAAACAGGAACATCACCTAAACCAGGAACCTTATCAATATTCTCACGTAAGGTGTCACTGATAAGGCCACTGATGGCAATGGTTTGTCCATCAGCTAATTCGACCGTGGTAGCAGTACTACGTTTAACCAGCGATGGAACGACCATAATTGCCGAAGTATTGTTGCTCTGTATTGAAACCGCGTTAGCATTACTGACTTCACTCACCACGACATTTAAATTTAAATTTATCTGCCCTGAATCTAACACCGTAGGAAGAAATTTAACCCCGACACCGAAATCACGATATTGAATTGTGGTGCTGCCATCGCTATCAGGGACCGGAATAGGAAACTCTCCGCCTGATAAAAATTCAGCGGATTGGCCGCTCATTGCGGTTACGTTGGGTTCGGCTAATACTTTCGCTAGACCATTTTGCTTGGCTACATCTAAAGCAAAATTCATTAGCAAATCATTATTTATGTATTGGGCAAAAAAACCTTTACTGAGTACACCGCCAATACCAGTGTCAACAACACCGCCGCCGCCAACAACACCACCTGATAGCTTATCCCCTTGATTGAATATCAAAAATTTAGAATCAAATTGACGGGCAACTTCTCGTTGAACTTCAGCTACAACCACCTCAAGCATCACTTGATGGCCTCCGCCAATCGTCATCATATTCAGCACGGTACTTTTAGGTTTCCCTACTGTAGGTGCTGAATCGACATAGGCTTGTGCTAACTCAACCGCCGTATTCATTTTCTGTAAATTCGAGGCTTGTCCACTTAGCAATAGCTGTCCTTGAGAAGTTTGAACCGCTAATTTTTCTGCTGGTAAAAATTCATGTAAGCGTAATTTTAAGCCATTCAAATCATGAGTCACTTCAATATCCATTACGCTGGTAAGCACTTCGTTTTTGTCCCAAACCATGATATTTGTGCTGCCCAGTTTTTTACCCAATACATAAAGCTCATTTTTAGGTAATAGCTTTATGTCGGCAATATCAGGATTACCCACTGACACTCGATGAACAGACTTAGGCAATACCAATACTCGAGATTTAAAAATGGGAATGAGTTTTAGTTCTTTTTCACCACCAATTGGCCCACCAGCCAGCGCTGATTGGTGCAACGATATCGAAATGACTACTAATAATAGGCACCCTAGCTGCCAAAGCTTGCCTGATGAATGCAGCATATCCGTCTCCTTTTCAACCTTTAGGTTGTATAAATTAAGTTTTCAAGTGACTAATTATTGACCTTAATCTCTTGTTCATTCATCCCTTTAAGTACTAGCACCTTGGCTTTAGTATTAGACTGAACAAATACAACTTTCTCTAATGGTGTGGAGGACGGCGTAACCTCCTCCAGCTGAATAGCCTTGGTCATTAACACTTTCTCTTGAAGCTTGCTATCCTGATTTAGCGATGCAACCTCTACTTGTGCATCATCATTAGGGTTTCTTAATGCTAACTGCAACGACCCACGTCCTTTAGCAACCAAAAGCTGTTCAGCTTGATCCATACTTAACTCTAATGTCACTGCACGCACTAACATTGGCTTGTTTTCATCATTTGAGGCTTGCTGATCAATGGCTAAAATCTTGACATTGGACAGCACGATATCGGTTTTATAGTTACCTTCTTTATATAGGTTAATTACATCAACTCGATTACCGGGTAATAAAAAACCCGCAACCCCGACAACATCATTGACCCTAATGGTAACGGCTCTCATGTTATGTTGAATAAGGCTAGCTAAGGTACTTCCCTCACCTTTAGTCGTCAGTTTTTCATGACGTAGAATTTCACCAGAGTAAAGTTTTTGATTAACTACCTTTCCTTCAGCGTCTTCAAACTTAGTAACAGACCCTTTTGGCGCTATATCTTCAGGCACAGTTGTTAGCACCATATGTTTCCTATCAATAATGGTTCCCATTGGCACCAAGCTAGATAGAGTCACTACCGTAGTAGTTTGACCAGCATGATTCATCGGGGTATTAGACTTGAGCCAGTTTTGAGCGAGGAAAACGGCAATCGCACCAAAAACTAGCGACAAGACGATGAACATTATCGTTTTGCTATTCATAGTGAACTCCTTATGTTAACTATAAAGTGCTATCTTGTTGTTTATTATACGAAGTAAATTGACCAAGCTGAGTCAATGAGCGACTGAGTTACTACTGATTCAAGTTTCATAAAACAAATTTGATCTGACATGATCCCAAGCAGATCTCGTGGGTAACAGGGAATGAGAGGTTTATGGTATTTAATATGATACTCCCTGATGAGGTACTCATAATTCGCATCACTACAAACAAGACCTAAATCATCACAAACCCGGAACCAAATCTTTCGGTATAGTTCACTATCTAAAGCGTCAAAATGAATTTTATAACCAAGGCGACGTAAAAATGCTTCATCAACTAACTCTTTAGGATCAAGGTTAGTAGAAAAGAGCAAAATCAATTCAAACGGGATTTCAAAATGCTCACCAGACTGCAGGCTTAAAAAGTCTCGGTGTTCTTCCATCGGAATAATCCAACGGTTAAATAATTGCTTTGCGCTAATACGTTGGCGTCCTAAATCATCAAGCAGCAAAATACCATTGTTGGCTTTGAGCTGCAGTGGTGCCATATAAGTGCGGCTATGGGTATCAAATTGCACTTCCAGCATTTCCGCTGTGAGTTCACCACCAGTGATTCGAAGGGGACGCTGGCATTTTATCCATCTTGGATCATGACCACTGTTCAAATCTAATGGATTATCTTCTAAGTCCACTTCACTACGGTGATGCAATTCGGGGTCGTACACCTGAATAATTTCATTACCTATAGCAATAGCATAAGGAATTAATACATCATCGCCCAAGGTTAAATTAAGGTGACGACATAGGTAACTTTTACCCGTTCCTGGTGGACCATAAATCAATACAGGCCGACTCGAGTTCATCGCAGGGCCAATTTTAAACAGTAAATCCGCAGGTAGAACGAGATCTTTAAGCCCTCGTTCTAACATTTCAAAGGTTATCGGGCGCGATCGACTAGATTGTTGTTTACAAACAGGAACATACTGCTTAAGAGGAATAGGGGCTAAGCCTAAATAACCACTGCGGCTAAATACCAATTTCGCATGAATTTCACCGGTATGGCTTAATGCATAGCGCATCTGTCCATCAAGAGTGGTTTGACGGTTTTCAACCCAGCCCAATTTCTTGGCGGTATCCAGTAGCAGTTGCAAAATACCACCAGTAATACCGATTTTAGCGACCATCTGCTCCTTGGTTAGCACACCTGAAGTAAAAATATGCTTGGTAACCAGATCAAGTAATAAAGATTCCGAAAGCCCTGTCGCTTCGATGGTGATAGGTTTAGGGGCTAACTTATTGGCATCTGTGCTATGCATAGCCTCTGCGGGGACATCATCTGACGGTATGTTAAAATTCGCTGGGTTATTTGATTCAGGTTGCAACATATCAGGCCTCCATTCCTAAATAATGACTTAGCTGAATATACACATTCTGTAAGTCATAATTTATGCTACACGCTACGGCCCAGCCAATGGCTAATGCTGGCGCATAGGGGACCTTTTGACCTGCGGCTTCGCCCATTTCTGGTTTAAAATAGGTTTTACAGTAAATACAATCCCAGTAACGTTTAAGCGTCTTTGCTAATCCAGCCAGCCCTGTTCGCCATACTACGAGTAATAAACTGGTGATAGAGCCTGCGACGATGCCATACAAAATACTCCAAAGCAGTAACTCTGGCCCCATCAAAGCGCCAATACCCATCATCAGTTTTACATCTCCAGCCCCTAGCACCCGTATCACAAATACCGGAAAAAGCATTAAAAATGCCAAGCCAAAACCAAAGCTTGCAAGCAACAAACCATTCAGCTGTGCGTAATAACCATTAATGGCAAAACCAGTAAAAATAGCAATTAAACATAATAGATTGGGTATACGTTGGGTCGCTAAATCTGAGGCTATGGCGATTAAAAAGAACAGCCCAGCTAAACACAACTGCAGTAAGAGTTGGTATTCACTCATGGCGTCAACCTGATTCATGGGAAGTTGATAAGGTAATTGCCCAGCTAAACTGCGAATCTGGGCAAATTTATAGCTTTAAATTAAATGCAGTAGCTAACTACCAGTAGTACAATCTGCACTGGCACCATTCACTGCTGACGCTAAACACTCAATTTTAGTTGTCGCGTTATCACCTAACAGATTAAACGCTGCAATCATGCCACCGACCACTAAACCACCAGCAATAGCATATTCAACAGCAGTCAAACCGCTTTCGTCTTCTATAAAGTCTTTCAGTATGTTTGTAAGGTTCATAATATTCTCCTAACAGCCAAATGAGGCACCATGGTGAATATGGGTATCCGTCCCTTAACTTGATCCTTATGGCAGTGCCATTGTTTATTGCCAACTGCTAAATTAAATTCGATTTTAAAAGCAGTCTGTTAACCAGCAACCTGAACAATGCACCACCAACACAAGATAATCACATCGCTATTACATTGCTGCTACATTTAAAGGTAGCAAAGTATTGCTTTTTTAGTAGGTGACATTGCAAATATATTTAAAAATAGCTAATTCTTCTATGTTTACCACTTTCCATAGTAGTAAAGTATAAAGGTGATACTTTATTGATCTAGATCAGCAAAGTGCAGAAGGTTAAATATAGAAATTTGATGATTATCTTCAAGTTAGATAAATTACAATATGAAGGAGCTCGCCATTTTAATATCCTCTGTATGAATATTTATTAGAAACAGCTAAAAGCGCTACCTTTATTTAATAAAGCAGCTCATGTAAACAATTATGATTAATCTGTTAAATAAAGCATAGCCTCAAACTAAGAAAGTATTACGGTAAATTTTAGTTAAGCTTATATATATCTGGGCGTAATTGTAAAACGCCCTTTGCGTCAATCCAAGTCGTTAGATATGTCATCAAAACAGGTAGTGGCTTTGATAACGGAAAATACTTTGGATGCTTGCGATTTAAAGCGATATCGATAACAGAAGATGTTTGATTAATATGTCGATCCAATAGGTAATTAACTAAACCTCGGGCATTTTCTAGCCGCACACAACCATGACTTAACGCCCGCTGCGAATGTGAAAATAATGATTTTGCAGGCGTATCATGCAGGTATATAGCTTCATCGTTGGGGATTGAAAATCGATACTTACCGAGGGCGTTATTCGCGCCAGATTGCTGCACCAATCGATATTCTGTTAATAAACTGGCAACTTGCTGACGCGGCATGTTTCCTATAGGCAGTACTGCAGAACCACTTGAGGATACCTTACGTAATTCAAAATCATGACTGGCTAAATAACCTGGTGATAGGCTCTGTTTAGGCAATAATTCACCATAAACAATACTAGCAGGTGGCGTCCATGTGGGGTTTACGGTAAGCAAGGTTAATTGGGTCTGCATAGGTGGTGTCGGGGTTGCTGGTTTGCCCACTATAACTCTCATGCTCATGACGCTTGTCTCATGTTCCATCACATGTAACTGATATGATGGAATATTTACCCATATATAATTGGGTGGGAGTTTAGCCGGTAATTCAAACCAACGAAATAGAGCTTGTCGCATTTGAGTAATACGCTGTGATGGCGGTACATTTAAGGCTTGTAATGTTTGTTTATCTAATTTACCGCTGGCGTCAAGACCGTGCCTTAATTGAAAATGTTTAATACCATTTGAAATTATTGGATCATATATCGCATCACGATAGCCATTAGGCTCCTTAGGTGGAATATCCTCTAACTGTGTGAGCATCCATCTCAGTTTAGCAATATCTGTATTTCGCTGCCCTAATCGAAAATGTATTTGAGTGATTGATGGCCACACATAGGCTTCGAGTTGTTGATATTGCCTGATTCTCTCACGGAGTAATATCACCTGCTTATGCTCAGGCAACATACTTGCAAGCAACTGCGGTAATTGCTGTCGGTCTGATGCTAGATGCAACTGTTCAAGGCTGAGTAATTTTTTATTACTACCTTTGACTGTTGTCTGATTCAGCATATTGATTAAAAACTGTGAGTAATGGCGATCTAAATCACTTAAAGAATTGTTATCTGTCATCGCAAACAAAGTCGAATCTTTATTACTAACCCCCATATCCTCGGCTAAAGAAAATAGCTTTGTTGCAGTAGGTTTGGGACCTTGCTCATTAAACCAAATCAACGCTGTATTACTATTAAGCGAGGAAAGCTGTTGTTGAGGTAGATTAAGATTTCGATCATCTTCTACAGCGGCAAATAAAAATTCATTAAAACTGAATAATAAACAGGTTGTAAAAAAGAAATTTTTAAATAACGAAATGCTGTTCAACACCGTGCGATTAACCACGTTATAAAAATAACAATCAATAAGACCGCTAAGTAGATGTGATTTCATAGCACCTGAACCCTAATATAATTATGCGTAAGCATAACTTCTCAGATTAATATCATAGGCTAGTAACGTGGTGTAGCCATAGTTCAAGGTTTAGTACACTACAGGCTTTATAACAAGCATTCAGACTAATTAGCTTCTTTGTAACCATTTTAATGACTATTTTTAAATTGTTTATCCATTATTAATCTATACTTTGGTTATTATTTTCCACTTTGAGTGACCCACTTGCACGGGTCTTTTACATCTGATGAGTTAATAAACGGATATGTTGAAAACCAACCTTAGTACAGATCATTTTATACAAGTGGCATTAATCGCTTTGATCACTCTATTGTTATTGCTAATCATCTATCCTGCATGGACTGTTGCCAATGCTCGGCTGGCGCTTAAAACAGATAAAGAATCAGGGGCAACATTGGCCGAACGATACCTTATTCTTGGTGATTGGCCTTCGGGTAATGAAGATATGTTACTGACTCATTTCAAGGATTTTCAAATTAACATCGACTCAACCGCTAACCATTCATCTCTCAGTAACATGTCAGCATCTCAATTCAGCCAAATACAAGCTCAATCAAAAATGCAGCATCAAACTAAACATGATGTTCAAGGGCTACACCAAAACAAAAATGAAGCGTTAGATTAAAATGACTCGGAATTAAACATAAGAGATAAGCCATGCCTAATACCGCATCAAGCAATGCTAAGCCTACCACCCCATCAATATCTTTGATGCGCACGTATTTTAGAACACTGGCGGTATTAATTTTTCTTATTGTGATTGCATTTAACTATAAACAGTTAATACAAGACCACTCCCCCTTCTCTATTGCTAATGCGATGACACATATCAAAACTCAGCACTTGTTCAGTAAAGGCTTACTGTACGATCTTAGTTTCTTCGCAGCTATGGTCATATTGCTACATGCCTGTTGGGCTGCAATTATTACCCTCTCATGCCGGCCTTGGTTTCAGTATTGCCACAATGACAATATTAAGACACAGATCTGGATTGTGATCCTACTACTCCATTGTATTCTTGTCGTTGCGGCAAACTCATATTTATACCCCACCTCTTTGTTGGGGATATTTCGTGGCACAATATTAGTAGAACCTTGGCTACTTTGGGGGCTGTTTTTTTTACTCCTAAGTAATTTTATGTATGCCCTCTTCAGCAGCTTATCTACCCATAAAACCCTTGTTTTAATTAGCCTATTAATTGTTAGCATTGGCTTTGTTAATTTCTTTAATAACGACACGCTTTCAAGCACTAGCAAAGCGGTTAATAAGCTTCCTAATATTTTTGTTATCGGTATTGACGGGCTGCGCCCTGACCACCTTGCACACAGAGGAGCTGATAATTCAATAGCACCAAAGCTCAATCAGCTATTATCAAAATCATTAATTTACGATAAAGCTTATACACCACAAGCACGAACATATGTGGCATGGATGGGTATATTATCGGGACAATACCCTGTCAATAATGGAGCAAGGTTTAACTTAGCCCCACCTGAATTAGTGAATAAAGATTTGCCGCTACTAAACTCACTTTCAAGTAAAGGGTATCAAACAACCTATGCAATGGATGAGCGCCGCTTTAATCAAATAGATGAGCATTATGGCTTTGATCGTGTTATTGGTCCCAAAGTTGGGGCCGCTGATGCCATAATCGCCAACGTAGCAGATATCCCCCTAATTAACCTTGCCATCAACACCCCAATTTCTGGCTATATGTTTCCCTATTTATATATTAATCGCGCCTATGGTAAAGCCTATGATCCTATGCGGTTTAATCAAGAAGTGCTCAATGCGTTATCTGTCGATACGCCCAATTTCTTAGCGGTGCATTTTTGTCAGCTACATTGGCCGTTCACTTCAAAAGACTTTATTGAATTGGATAAATCACGCTGGGACGGTAACTACAATCATTATATGCATCGAGAATTGATTAAAACAGTAGATATACAGATAGCCAATTTTATGAGCGGCTTACGCCAACGTGGCATGTTAGAGAATGCCATAGTGTATCTACTATCAGACCACGGTGAAGGTTTTTTATTAGCTCAAGATAGATTGACTGCGGCAACGGAAGTACAAAATAACAATAACAACCCTAGAGATAAAATTGAAAAACTCAATGTAGCCGCATGGGGCCATGGGACCAATATCTTGTCTCAGGAGCAATCACAAGTATTGCTTGCAAGTTTGCGATATCGCCATAGCGAACCGATTAACCACACAGGTAAGGTGCCAGGGTTATTCTCTCTTATTGATATAGCACCAACTATCGTGGCTAGTTTAAAATCAGATTCGACAAATAATGATTGGCAATTTGACGGTATAGCGCTTCCACAGATGCAGACAGATTTAGATGATACGCGATTTGTTTTTGTTGAGTCTTCACTGCCTGTTCGCGCTATCAATACCAGCTTCATCGATGATAATAAAGTCATGTCAGAAACCGCTTCACAATATGAAGTAAGAGACAATGGCCGAGCGGTAATGAAACCCGAGTTTTATAAAAAAAATATCGCTTTGAAGCAGCGCTCTGTATATGAAAATCAGTGGCAACTCGCCATGCTGCCTAAGGTTGAACGGCTCATTTTAGTCAATACTGACACTATGCAGTGGCACAACCTAGCCAACTATCAAGGCAATGCCCCGTGGCAAAAAATGTTAACCGCACTCTGCGAACATTACCAAGCTGATTTGGTTAACATGCCAAAAACGCCATGTCAGAATTCATTGGATTTATACTCTCAGTTAGAGAATTAATGATGAGTTTGCAAGGCAGTGGGATTAAAGTAATTTAGTTAAAGCGTAAACAGACTTAACGCGCTTTATTAATTACCTAAACCGTTAGGTCTATGGCAAGGTTCCAATGAGAAAACAACAAGGCTAGCATGGGCAATCTAGCCTGTTAGTTGCATTTTATAAGTATTTATTTGCTTATTATAAAATTTGCTCTAAATAAGCTGGCACGTCTGCAATACTATTTACTACCGCAGTGGCTTCACTTACCCCAGCTTCATCAACAACTTTACCGGTTTTAACTAAAATCGATGTTAGGATGCCTGCCGCTTTAGCAGCGCGCATATCATCGGCTTTATCACCCACCATGATAGATTGACTCATATCAATTTTTAAAAATTCTGCAGCACTATTAAGCATACCGGGTTTAGGTTTGCGGCAATCACAATCTTGTTTGTAATCCCCAAGGCCTTTTTCTGGATGATGGGGGCAATAATAGATACCGTCCAACTCCACACCTTTATCAGCAAAGTTCCAATCCATCCATTCAGTTAAATGGTGAAAATCATCTTCACTATACATACCGCGAGCAATACCAGATTGGTTTGTCACCACCACGACCATGTAGCCCATTTTTTTAAATGCTAAGCATGCTTCAAACACACCTTCAATGTATTCAAAGTCATCAACCAAGTGCACATAGCCTTTATCGATATTGATAACGCCGTCACGGTCTAAAAAAATGGCTTTATTCACGGTACTACTCCTAAAATTTCAATTACAGTGATTATCCCACTACTTAGTTAAATATGCACATGTATTATAAAAGGAAGATTTTTTACATCGATACTTTATAATAACGCCAGTAAAGGTTACCCTTCCGTAGATATTTTGTGACAATTATAAGAAGTAATGAGTCAAATAACGCCAATAATTCATAAAACTCGCACCCAAGCTGTAGTAGAAGTTTTGAGAGAACAATTACTTTCTGGCTATATCAAAGCGGGTGAACCGCTTAGACAGTCAGCAATTGCTGCGCAACTTAATGTCAGTCGTATTCCTGTTCGTGAGGCTTTAGTACAGTTAGAGGCTGAAGGGTTAGTCAAGTTTGAAGCCCATAAAGGTGCCACTGCGACAATGCTTTCTGTTGAGCAGGTCACAGAATTATTTGAGCTACGCGCTATGATAGAGAGTGATTTGCTTGCAAAAGCAATTCCTAATCTACAAGATGATGATTTTGAGCGGGCTGACAAGGTGCTAGCCAAACTCGAGTCGGCTTTTAAGCAAGAGGACTCAGTTGCAACTTGGAGCGAACTCAATATTCAGTTCCATACGTGCTTATATGAAGCCGCTAATCGACCTCATACTCTCGAAGTTGTCCATGGTTTAAATAATAACTGTGATCGCTATATCCGTTTACAGCTACTTTTAACCGGTGGAATACCAACGGCGGAACGAGAGCATCGCGAACTCTTCGAATTGTGCAAACGCAAAGATATCGGCAAAGCGACCAAATTATTACAACAACATATTTTACATGCAGCAGAAGCCATTAAGGCACTTGTGGTCCAGCATTTAAAGTAGGTTTAGTGGGGAGTAACAGTCCCTCTATTAAATGAAGACATTTTATTACCAGATTATTTTTTAATTTTTATTTGAGAGATCACCACATGCAGTATGCTCATATTACCGGCTGGGGAAAATGTGTCCCACCAGCAACTCTGACCAATGACGATTTAGCCACATTTATGGAAACGTCAGACGAGTGGATTAAAACTCGTACCGGGATCAGCGAAAGACGTATTAGCCACGTAAATACCTCAGAACTTGCAACCGTTGCAGCGCAAAATGCGTTATCAGCGGCAGGTATTGATGGCAGTGAGATTGACTTAATCATCTTAGCAACAGCAAGCCCTGACACTTTAATTCCAAACATTGCTTCAACGGTGCAAGCCAATATTGGTGCAACTTGCGGCGCGTTTGATATCAACGCGGCCTGTAGTGGCTTCTTATACGGTCTTGGTCTTGGTAGTTCAATGATCAAAAGTGGTCAAAATAAAAAAGTGTTGGTTATTGGTGCAGAGCGTTTGTCTTTTTACCTTGATTGGTCTCGCCGTGAAACCGCTGTATTATTTGGTGATGGCGCCGGCGCGGTGGTATTAGAAGTAAGCGACCAACCAGGCGGTGTTTTAGGTTACGAGTTAAATAATGACCCTGCTGCGCGTGATATTTTAGCCTCTGGTTTTGGTACCAAAATGGATCGCTTTGATTCATCTTCTTTAGACTTCTTCATTCATCTAAATGGCCAAGAAGTGTTTAAACGCGCGATTCATGGCATGGGCGGTCTAAGCACTAAAGTGCTTGAAAAGTGCAATATCAATAAAGAAGACGTTGATTTTGTTATTCCTCATCAAGCCAATGAACGTATTATTGATACCTTAATCGGCCGCATGAAAATTCCAAAAGAAAAAGCCTTTGTTAATATTGCAAAATATGGCAATACCTCGGCAGCCACTATCCCTATTGCGATTTGTGATGCTCTTGAACAAGGTAAGTTGAAAGCAGGTCAAACTGTTTTATCATGTGCCTTTGGCGCGGGTTTAACCTCAGCGGCTGCATTAGTTAAATGGGGTGAGCGTACTACACCGATTAACCCACCTACAGCCGAGCTCCCACCTTGTGAAGTCACTGCCTTAGAGCTTATCAAGCCAGCTGTTGATTTCTTCATGAACAAATCAAAGTAAACTCAGCTTGCTAAACCATTAAACCAGCCTTGTGCTGGTTTTTTTATATCTATTTACTGGATTTAAACTGATTTGATTAAGTTCAGGCTACTGCCTTTATATACTAATAAATTGCGCCGCCTTCATGGTTTTACTGTCGCCAATAGAGGCTATTTGTGCCACAAACAATTCGGCGCACGCTAGTGCATCTGTGAGGGCATCATGGCCATAATAAGTCGGCAGACCGTATCGTTTTCGACAAGCATCCAGTCGTAAACTACCTTCTTGCAGCACATCATGTTGGCGTAAAAGTCGTTGTTTTTCTATCGCTAAGGTATCAATAAAAGGCAATTTAATGCTTCTTTTATAGACTTTTTCTAAATGGCTTTGGATAAAACTAATGTCCATTGGTGCATGATGAGCTAATAAAATTGAGCCTTGAGTTTGTGCAAGCAACCAGGCCATGGCTTGTGTTAGTGATAACGCTTCTGTTAAATGATTATCGATAATCCCGTGCACAGCTGCGCTCTGTCCTACACTTCCATCGATTGTCACCATCACTTGCAGGGCTTTTGATAACGGAATGGCGCCATGCTCTATCGGCACGATACCAATACTGATTATTTGGTCGTTATGAGGATCTAACCCGGTCATTTCTAGATCTATTGCCATAATCGGTAGATCCGCAATCGTAGCACTAAGGCATGGCTTAACGCTCGACTGGTAAGCCGCAAGCTCGTCTTTTTGACCGAGAAGTTCTAACTGTAAGCGCGTTTTAAGCCATAACTCATTCACTAAGTTGTTTACTCCACACTATTAACATCACAAGCTAAATTAACATCACAGGCCAACCCACATAGAAATACCATTAATAACTTCGCATAAACTTCATTCTTAAGCCAGATTGCGCATCATGAACCACTTTAAAAGCATCCCTGAGTTGATGTCGCAATAACGATGACATTTGCTGCGGTTTTAAGTAATTGGTGACTTCTTGTTGTTGTGTATGCTGCTGACCTTGATTGGATAACCGCATATGCGCAATAAACTCTAAGGCATCCGCTAGATTAAGGGCATCTTTACGGTTAATGATATTGGCTTCCATCAATGCTCGGATCCGCTTAGGCGTATTCACTTCAGTAATACCTGCACTTAAAGCATACACTCTGGCGATATCGTTGATTAACGCTACGCCTTTATGTTTCAAATCCATACCTTTTACTTCACTGCCGTCACGCTCTAACACAAACTTTCTAAAAAAGCCTAGCGGCGGCGTTTCAACCAGTGAGTTACCCGCCATTCCAGCAAGAAAAATATCATTATCTTTGGTGTTGCTTAAGACGTGCTGTTGTAACTGATCAAATAAATTCTGCGGCCCATAAACGGAGCGCATATCAAAAAAGATACTGGCATGCATTAAGGCTTTAGGTTCGGGTGATAGCACCCATTTTTCAAAGTGTTGTTGCCATTGGGACAGTGACAAACGCCATTTGGGGTTTTGCGCCATAATATCCCCGGGACAATATATATAGCCGCATTGATCCAGCCCTTTACAAACCGCATGGGTTAAGGCGTCAAAATAGCCTTTTGCATGCTCATCAGGCTCATGGGCCAGCAAAATACCGTTATCTTGATCTGAACAGGCCGCTTGATCTTGCCTGCCTTGTGAGCCAAACGCTAACCAGCAAAAGGCCATTGGCGCTTCACCTAAAATTTGCTGATTTAAAATAATTAATCGCCGGGTTAATGCATCGGTAACCGAGGTTAATACTCTACCCACTTCTTCTGCTCGGGCATCTGCACTGATTAGATTTTGTAGTAATACCGGAATTTGTTTACTGACATTAATCAGGCTATCAATATTGGTTTGCCGCTCGATTTCGCCGATTAATAGCAAGGGCTGTGAACTCTGGCCGCGTAAAATATCAGTACTGGTTAATATCCCCACCACATTTTCTTGTTCCATAATGGGTAAGTGATGAATGCCATGTTCACTCATCAACAGCATTGCTTCAAATACTAAGGCGTTAGCTTCAAGTTTGGTGGGATTGGGAGTCATCGCTTGATGAACCGGCAAATTGCCATCAAAGCCTTCAGCAAGCACTCGATTACGTAAATCTCGATCGGTAAGAATACCAATCAATTGCTGATTATCCATCACTAGCACTGATGACACTCTGGCTAAACGCATTTTTTTCGCCGCTTCACTGACACTGGCATTACAATTTATAATTAGAGGATCGGCAGACATTAAACTATTGATACGATTGGTTGTGGTTAAGTCTTTTGCTTTAAATCTAGCTTGATGACGCATTCTTCTGGCAAAGGCACGATTAAAAAAGCGATCGAAGCTGCGGCTTTCACTACGCAAAAAATCAAAGGTTTCGGGATCTAAGTGATACACCAAACTGTCTTCTAAAATCTGCACTTGGTTACTGACTTTTTCACCAGATAGCAAAGACGGAAAACCAAAGTAGTCTCCTTCGCCCAACCTATCTAATAACTCACCTTGATTGTCTCTTACTTCAAATGCGCCAGAGCGAACAATATAAAGTTGTGGATGACTGGCATCTAAGGGCACTACAGCCGATGCTTTACTGTAATAACCAATGGTGATTTGCTTGCAGCAGCGCGTTAAATTTGTCTCTGAAAGACTATCAAATGGCACTAACTCTTTAATAAATTGAACAATGGGTTGCAGTTCACTGGCATCTTTCATCGCGGGCCTCTTACTTACTGCCAAATCATTTTCTGTCTTATTAATTTAATATACGTAAATTATATTGAGGCTGATATTCGACCAATGGCCATAAGTGGCAATATTTAACTCACTAATATTAAACACTTGCTAACAGCATTTGTTCATAAAGAATTGAACACTGTCACCAATAAAAAAAGCGCCGAAGCGCTTTTTTATCCGAGAGTTAAATACTCACATTTTAAAATTCATATTGTATGAATCTTAATGGTCGTGCGCTTCACCTGAGCCTTTCGGGAATCGAATTGACTCAACCATAGCAACCACGTCAGCAGGTACCGCTGCAGTGACTTTGCTAACAGCAAATGCAACACCAAAGTTAATCATCATACCTAGCATACCAATACCTTCAGGCGAAATACCTAGGAACCAGTTTTCACTGCTATTGGCACTTGGGTTAACAAACTTAAAGTACACGATATAACTTGCAGTAAATAGTAAACCTAAAACCATCCCTGAAATCGCACCTTCTTTGTTAACGGTTCTTGAAAAGATCCCCATAACAATGGCAGGAAACAATGACGAGGCAGCTAGACCAAATGCAATCGCAACAACCGCGGCCACAAAGCCTGGTGGGTTAATACCAAAGTAACCCGCCATGACAATACCTAGCGCCGCGGCAATTCGCGCAAATAAAAGCTCTTTCTTATCTGAGATATCTGGCATGAAGTTTTTCTTCAATAAATCATGGGATACCGAGGTAGAAATAACTAATAATAAACCCGCAGATGTAGACAGTGCCGCCGCAAGACCACCAGCAGCGACCAATGCTATGACCCATGCTGGCAGAGATGCAATTTCAGGCGTTGCTAATACCATGATATCGCGGTCAATTTTCATTTCATTGGTATCGCCTTTAGCATAATAGATATTGCCATCAGCATTTTTATCATCCCAAGTAATTAAGCCAGTTTTTTCCCAGTTTTTAATCCATTCAGGCGCTGTTTCATAAGCAACACCGGTTTTTTCTGGGCCATTAATGGTTTCAATCATATTTACACGAGAGAAAGCTGCCAATGCTGGAATTGTGGTATACATAATAGCAATAAATACTAATGCCCAACCTGCTGATACACGCGCATCTTTTACTCTAGGCACTGTAAAGAAACGCACGATGACATGGGGTAAACCAGCGGTACCAAACATCAAGGCACCAGTAATAAAGAACACATCAATCATGCTCTTTGAGCCTTCAGTATATTGAGAGAAGCCAAGTTCTGCCGACAAGCCATCAAGCTTATCTAACAGGTAAACTCCTGTTCCATTACCTGCTGCATCAACAAGTTCTGCACCAAAGCCAATTTGCGGTAACACATGACCTGTCATCATTACCGAGATGAAAATGGCTGGTACCATAAAGGCAAAAATAAGCACACAATACTGCGCAACCTGAGTGTAAGTAATCCCTTTCATACCGCCTAAAACAGCATAAAAGAACACCACTGCCATACCGATATAAACCCCAGTTTCAACTTCGACTTCTAAGAAACGGGAGAATACCACCCCAACACCACGCATTTGACCGGCGATGTAGGTGAAACAGATGAAAATCGCACACACGACTGCAACAGTTCGCGCAGCTTGTGAGTAATAGCGATCACCAATAAAGTCTGGCACAGTAAATTTACCGAACTTACGTAAGTATGGAGCCATGCAAAGCGCTAGCAGAACATAACCACCGGTCCAGCCCATTAAATAGACAGAACCATCATAACCAGTAAATGAAACAATACCGGCAAGTGATATAAATGATGCCGCGGACATCCAATCCGCCGCTGTTGCCATACCGTTCATAACTGGCGGCACGCCGCCACCAGCGACATAAAACTCTTTAGTTGAGCCAGCACGAGACCATATTGCGATACCGATGTACAGGGCAAACGTCAAGCCCACGATAATATAAGTTAAAGTTTGAACATCCATGATTTATTCCTCAGTCTTCGTGTACGTTATATTTTTTATCTAAAGCATTCGCTTTCGCTACATACACAAAAATCAGTGCAACAAACACATACATGGCACCTTGTTGTGCAAACCAGAATCCCAATTTAAAGCCCATGAAGTGGACTTCATTAAGAACATCGACCAGTAAAATACCGCAGCCAAATGATACTGCAGCCCAAATTGCCAGCAACCCCAATACTAAGCGTAAATTCTCACGCCAGTACCCACTTGCTGTATCTTGATTTTCGAAACTCATAGTGACTCCCCAGTGCTAATTATTTTTTAAGTCGATAGTTAATCTAACAACTCAAAATGTGACCACAATCACGACCTTAGTCTAAGATTTGGTTTGGCCAGTTATAGAAAAAACAAAATAGTTACTTATTAACAACAGCTTAACCTATGAAATGCTGAAGTTATGTCTACATCACCAATTAAGCTAATGTAGACCAAGGTCGAACTGAATTTAGTGATTGACTAAGATAAGCAGCAGGAAAGTATTGCCTCAAATGGGTATTGAGCTCACAAGCAGAATTCAGATTTTTCACATTACGGGGGCCACAATATCGTTTCCACTTGAGTTAAATGCTTGACGAGTATAAAATTTTTACATAACAGTTCGATCACATGGTATTCGATTGCAGTTTCCTATAATAAATAAAAAAAACCTCCTGATTGCACTCTGTTTTGGCCTATTAGGAATGGTAATTAATTGCTACCCCATTCCAATATTCGCCAATGTCCAATTAGTGCTAGGTAATACTTTTACCGTTATTTCAGCTGTGCTTTTAGGCCCTTGGTATGGTTTAGTCACCGCCATACTCAGCGCAAGTGGATTAATGCTCACTTGGGGTAGCCCCCATGTATATTTACTATTTTGTACCGAAGCAATATTCATTGGCATTGCTCGCAGAAAAGGCCTGTTTCCCTTATATAGCAGTGGTATTTATTGGTTAGCTCTTGGTATGCCATTAACCTACATATACATGGTGACACTTGCTGATTTTCCAGATAGCCACATGTTATTCGCCATTATCAAGCAAAGCATCAACGGTTTAATTTACGCTGGCTTGGCGTCACTGTTCATCTTGTTTATTCCTAATACGTGGCAGTTACACGACACAAAAACCAACCAAAAACGTCGTAGTTTTAACGCTCAAGTCACCTACTTTATGACGTTAATGATCACCCTTTGCTTGTTATTATCAGCACTGACTTTTAATTATTTGTTTCTTGAAAAACAACAAGAGTTACTGAAGCGAAATTTAACTGACACCACCGAACATATTAGTACGGCAACCGAGCAATACCTTAATGAACATAAAATGGTCATTGATTATGCGGCAGATTTAATCAGCTTAACGACGTCATCCTACAGTGAATTACAACAAGTTTTAATCAAACTGCATCAGCATTATCCTAGTTTTATTACTATGCTGCTGGCAGACACTGATGCTCAAGTGATTGCCGCAAGCCCCAGCAGTATTATGCTCAATAAAACAGGGCAACCACTGGATTTATCAATTTCAGATAGAGACTACTTTATTGAGTCTTTTTATAATCAGCGCTTGTTTGTTTCGCCTGTGTTTAAAGGCCGCGGTTTTGGTGACGATTCAATTATCGCCATTAGTGCGCCTTTTTATCACAATAATGATCAATCAAAGGTCAGTGGAATTATTGAAGGCTCGCTGGATTTAGCGTTCTTTTCTAAGATAGATAATCAAAATGGAACAGGGGATAAAGAGTTTATTATCATCGTTGATAACAATAACAACATCATTTATTCCACCCCTTCTCTAAACTTAAGCACTCACGTAGAATTTACCTATTCAAATGAAAAAGGAAATTACCGCACCAGTTTAAATGTGATCAATATTCACAACTTAACCGCCACATCACCTGAATACGTGTACATCAGTAATCGACTAAACAATGGTTGGAAGTTGTATGTATTACAGCCACTGTCTCCGTTAGTTAAAACCGCCGAAACACAAATGCTAGGCACCTACTTGATGCTATTCATCTCCATCATTTTGACCTTTTTAATCTCCTCCAGAGTGTGTCGTTTACTCACTAACTCATTAGAAATTGTGGCTAATCAATTCGGACAAATCAGTGGTACTGAATTAAAAGAACAAATTGATAATGAAAGTACATCAGAAGAAGTATATAACCTGTACAAGAGCCTCACCGCCAGTAAACGTGACTTACTTAAGCACCAACTGGAGCTAGAAGAAACTGTCGCGATTCGCACCGATGAGCTTGAAAAAGCCAATCAAAAGTTATTGGCATTAGTGGATAAAGATCCACTAACGGGGCTTTATAATCGCCGTTATGCAGAAGATAGATTTGATAGCTTGCTGGATTTTTGTCTGCGAGGTGAGCATGCCATTACCATTGCTATCCTTGACTTAGATTACTTTAAACAGGTCAATGATAGCTACGGTCATTTGGCTGGGGACGAATGCTTAAGAGTCGTATCTAAACTATTAAAACAGCAATTTAAACGCGATACCGATATCGTTTCTCGCTATGGTGGTGAAGAGTTTATTTTGATATTGCCTTTATCCAATGCCCTTAAAATTGAGCAGCATCTCAATCATTTTAGAGAACAGTTAGCCAAAGTAATAATTAACTCGCCAACGGATGAACAGCACTTTTCAGTCACCACCAGTATTGGCGCGATAACGGCTAACGCCAACTTTTCTAAAGACATTGATCACTGGATAAAAGTTGCAGATGACAACCTATACAAAGCAAAAGAGCAAGGGCGAAATAAAGTCATTATTGATGTGATTAATGATCCAAGTGACCCAGAGTAGCCCACTAACGTTTCATATCAAAACCATAATCGCTAAGCTAGTGACGAGTTTAGCTACCGCGATAATCACGGCTCAATAAACTGCTCCAATCTATCTAACATATACGGATAAAATGGATTCCATTTCTGTCTTAACATCTCTGCGGCGGGGATCCCAAACAATCCCCGCTCACCTTTAAAGATTGCCTGCCCTATCTGAATATGCTGACTTTGAGGCTGATAATGTGGTCCGTATAAGGGGTCATTTTCAGGAAAAGGCAAGGCAACATGCGATAATGAATACACCCCAGCTGGCCATTTCAGTGCTAAGTCTACTGCTGCTCCCTCTTCGCTCTCAACCAAGTTTTGCTCTTGCACGCCATACTCAGATTGCTGGCTATTTTCAATTAAACTTAAACGGTAGTTCATGGGCATGTTGAGCCAAAGTGGCCCCATTTCGTTTAACAAGTTTTTAGTGATCAATTGATGATTATTACGGTTACGATTGATATCAAATATCACTAAGCTATGCTTATCTGAGGGTAAATATTGATACAAATGCTCGACCACCGCGTTAGTAGAAACGGTATCATCTGCAATTGACTGGAAGGTTAAAATAGGAGGAATATTGGCTAATTGCTGCTGATCAAATTGTTTTATTAAATATTGATTTCTTTCAGCCAGTTGATAAACAACGTCACCGGCATTCACTGCAAATGAGATATATTTGAAAGGGTCGTATTCAACCTCAATGGTATTCCAAAACAGTTTTTCTTGATTAATTAAACGCCCTAACCTCGCTTGCCACTTTGCGCCTGCTGCAATGGGCGCTAACCCTATAGCTGGCGAAAGAAACATCATTGCTTGATAATCTGTAGGGTTATTAACAGCAATTGCTTCTAGTTGAAGGTTTAATGCCAGTGCTGCACCGGTAGAAAAGCCCACGACATATAACGGTTTACCGGCCAATTTTTGCTTCATGTGCTGAGTCGCTAATGCTACTGCGCTGGCTAAATCTGGCCAAGTGATATCTGCTAAGCCAGCAGGAATAGTGCCGTGCCCTGGTAAACGTAGTCCTAAAACATCGGCTGAAGCGCTAAAATGTCGCGCTAGGTTTGAAATCGCATAAGGGGAGTCTGACATACCATGGAGAAATAAAATGCCATAATTGGCATCGGGGTTTGACCACTCAAAAGAGCGATTCCAGTTTACATCCCAATGATTTGGATCTGATAAGCTATTGGCTTCGTAACGATTAATAGGTGAAGCCAGCTTAGGAGTATATTGTTGGTATATTTTGCGGTCTAACTCATTAAATAGCTTGTCTTCAAGAGCAAGATACTGGGAAAAGTCTGTTAAGCCAGACTGTTGATGATACTCACTTTTCAAGCGTGTTGTATGCCAAATCTCTAATTCAGAGCGAGCCGTTAAAAACCACACCACGGCGGCGATAAAAAGCAGTAAACTGGCAATAAAACCATAAATAGCAAAAAATAACAGATGTTTAGTCGAACCGATTACTATTGCTTTCATTCGCCAGTCCTATGAAATTAATTTTTGTCCGTATAGTTTTAATGATAGTCTAAAAAGAGTCTGAATTTACAAATAATAATATGCCATCAGGCCGAAAATATTGAGTAGCAAACCCACAATGAAATCAACTCAGCTAAGCATTCATACAAAGCCTGCTGTTATCACAAATAACGCGACTAAGCCAAACGCCGAGCTTAGCTCAAAAGCTATTTTATTAGGCTCTGAAAAAGCTGAAATCACATTCTATTTGCCAACGCCACCTAAAGTCTCCAAAGCATGGCATTGGCAAAATACAAATGCTATCGAGCAAATCATTAACGATAATGGCAATCATTGGCGAAAAATATTTACTATCATGGCCAAGATTGCTGTTACTGATAAAGCGCCAGATACATGGCGAGATTGCCGCAACCAATTATTTAATCCGCAAGCTGCTGATGATTTAAAGCGGGTAGATTTTAGTCAATGTAACATTATCATTAATGCTACTAAGCTTAGTGTGAATAGCCATATTCATATCATTTGTGGCCAAGCTGCATTCGCTAATATAAGCGATCAATCGTTTATATCTGCGTTAACCGCCATAGATGAAAGCCAAAAAATAATGGCGCATGAGCAGATACTCATCACGCCATATTTAGATTACCGCCAGTTTCCCAATGTGTTAATTGAGCAGCTAAGGCGCTATTTAAGCTCACTTAAACAATCCTTGCTCTAAGCTAGTGGGAAGTTAAATTAGTCATAAATCGTCGGGATAGGTTGACGCTTATGTTGGGTGCGCTGGTAAATCGCAATAAGTTTATCTTCAACAAAGCTATCAACCTCTTTGCCTTCTAAGAAATCATCGATTTGATCATAGCTTAGCCCTAATGCCACCTCATCTTCTAATTGCGGTTTATCGTCTTCTAAATCTGCCGTTGGCGCTTTGGTCACTAATATATCTGGCGCTCCAAGGTAACTGGCTAATTGGCGAACTTGACGCTTATTAAGACCAAACAAGGGTGCTAAGTCACAGGCGCCGTCACCAAATTTAGTATAAAAACCGGTAATATTTTCTGCACTATGATCGGTGCCAATGACTAAGCCGCCAGTTAGGCCTGCAATATGATATTGAGCAATCATTCGCATACGGGCTTTGACGTTACCTTTAATGAAATCAACATTATCATTATTAGCGACTTGAATACCGGCATCCTCAAGTCCTGAAACCGTTGCGTTATGCACACCAATAACCCCATCAGCAATATTCACTGTTACCTGCTTTGAGGGTTGAATAAATTGACATGCAAGCTGAGCTTCATCTTCATCTTTTTGTACTTGATATGGTAAACGCACCGCAATGAATTGGTAAGCCTGCTGTGGATTGTCAGCATTTAAGCTGTCTACCGCTAACTGGCATAATCTGCCGGTTACAGATGAGTCAACGCCACCACTAATCCCTAATACCAAACAATGGCTGTGAGCCTCGACCAATTTGGTTTTAAGAAATGCTACGCGGCGCTCGACTTCATAAGCAGGTTCAATCGCCTTAAGTACTTTCATTTCTCTTAAGATTTGTCCCTTCACAATGCTCTCCAATGTATTTTTAAAACCAGAATTACTTAAAATGAGGTATGTTTCTGCATATTCAACATCCTACTGAATTTTTCAGCGTCTACCAAGTACTTGTTTATCTTGATGCAAACAAAAAGGGCAATCACCACTTGGTGATTGCCCTTGATTTAGTCACTGATTATATAAACGGAAAACCTGTCTGGTTATCTTTCCCAGTATGACTCTTCTAAACTATCTTCACGCTCAGGTAAACCACGAGATAATCTTGGGCTATGCTGGGCTAATACTTCATAAGCGACGCGGTTAGCATATTTACACACTTGCGAGAAAGATGAATAACACAGGCCATCACGCTGATGCTTACTTGAACCCGGTACATTGGTTTTATGGAAAGTATTAGCTGCTAAGTCATGCAGTAATGCTGATAACGCTCCATCTCCGGCACCGTTTGTATTGCGGATATAATCTGGTCCACCCATATAAGGCGAGATATGAGCATACACTTTAATCGGTGTAGTACAGTCTGATTTACGTTTAGGACGCGAGAATTCGTAACGGTTAAATTCAGGAATTGCGCCCGGTAATAATAAATGGGCTGTGGCTCTTTTTTCAGAGTCTTCAGTATAGCCTGCTGTATATAAACCTAACGGTCCTGCAGTACACAACACCATATCACACCACTCTAAGGCCGCTTCGCTGGCTAATAGCGGATCGCTGAACCCCGTTAAGGCCTCGCCTTCGTCTTCATTCATCGCCAAAATTGTTACATTATCGCAAATGAAATCTTGCCACCATTTAGGGTCTTCTTGAATTAAGAAGCGGGTACCTAAGGTCAATACCACTGGCACATCGGCTTCTTTAGCATATTCAATCGCTTTCATTGCCGCTTCAGTGATTAAATCACCTTCGCTGGCACGCATTAAATACGCAGTTAAAACTAGCGCTGAACTACCTTGAACCACGTCTTTATTAATATATTCTGGGGTTAGCTTATCCATTGCACCTTTGCTAATCGCAAAGGTACGTTCACCTTCAGCAGAGATCAAAGTAAAACAACGACCGATAGGGCCATCTACTGGCTGCAGGTAGTTTAAGTCCACTTTAGAGGAGGTATTACAAAGGTAGCGATAGGCATAACTACCGACCATGATATTCTGGCTCATAACGCCAAATAATACCGAACGGTCATCAGCTAAAATTGAGTAGTTATGAACGGTATTACCAATGGTGCCACCAGCAAATTCATCGCTGATCATCTCATTGTTTTTTAGTTCATTATAAAGTTCGTGAGCTTGCTGATCATCAATAAGAGTTGAGTTGCCTTTTGGAAGCCCGTAACGGCCCAGTAGCTCATCTTCGACTTTTGCTTCAATATCCACAAGAGTTTGGTCAATACCGCAAATATAGGTAGATACAGACTGCTCTTGCTGGGTTAACTGAGCCAATAATGGGTCTCGGTTGTTTACTGGGAAATAGTGCTTAGATTTGCGTTGACCAGGGAACTTCATCTTAAACTCTCTTGAGTAGGCATCCATGCAATAAGGATTATGGGTTATTCACAGCTTTTGAAAACAGTAACGCTTTAATAGAAACGTTCTTATTACCAAACGCTAATTTTAACACAAATACAATCAACACCAAGATAGATGTCAATCATTCTCAGTTTTTGTGACGATGATTTTATTTATGACATAAAAAAACCTGCAATGCAGGTTTTTTTTATAATTCAACAGTATAAAAATACTACTTTGTAGGTATTAACCTAACAACTGCTTTACTTGCGCGCTAACAGCGGCAACAGTTTGAGTACCATCATACTTAGTGTATTGAGTGTTACCAGCAGCTGCGACTTTACCATAGTATTCTACTAGCGGCTTAGTTTGCTCATGATAAATACCAAGACGCTTACGTACAGTTGATTCTTCATCATCTGGACGGATAGATAAGTCTTCACCAGTGACGTCATCTTTACCTTCAACTTTAGGTTGGTTGAAGATAATGTGATAAACACGGCCAGAGCCTGAGTGAACACGACGACCACTCATACGCTTAACGATTTCTTCGTCAGGCACATCAATTTCTATCACGTGATCGATTTCAATTCCATTAGCAACCATAGCGTCTGCTTGAGGAATAGTACGAGGGAAACCATCAAGTAAGAAACCCTTTGCACAATCATCTTGGGCAATACGTTCTTTAACTAAACCAATAATTAGGTCATCTGATACTAACTGGCCCGCATCCATCACTGATTTAGCTTCTAATCCTAACGGAGTGCCAGCTTTAATTGCTGCACGCAGCATATCACCAGTTGAGATTTGTGGGATACCGTACTGCTCCATAATGAACTGAGCTTGTGTACCTTTACCGGCACCAGGGGCACCCAATAGTATAATGCGCATCTCAAAAGTCCTCTATATTGCTTTCATATTTTTAGGCGGCGATTTTCGCACATTTAGACGGTCTTTAGAAGGTAAAACCTCAAGATTTAGACCAATATCTAATACGAAAATTTTCCGTGTTTAATACAGTAAACTGTATAAACGGCGGCGATACTGACTGGCTATGGCGTTGCCTTGCCCTAGTGCTGTCAATATTTCCATAAACACTTGTTTAACTTTTCCATCCGCAGCGGATAAATCTTTCTCTAAAATGGCAAATAAACACTCAAGAGCCTCTTCGCCACGATTAGCTTGATTCAATGCTTTGGCCAAATCGATAGTCAGTTCAATATTACCAGGCTGCTGTTGTAATGATTGTTGTAACTGACGAATTTCAGGGGTATCTGCAGCGTCTTCTGCTAGGGCTAACTTGGCTTTTAAGTTCTGATAGTAACTGTCTTGATCTGCAAGCCCTATCGTATCTAATAAGGTCTTAGCTTCAGCCAGTATGCCCAATTGTAAATAAACATCGATAAGCACTAAGGCCACTTCTGCTTGTTGCTGAGATTCAGCAAAGGCACTTTTCAGTAATGCTAAGGCTTGTTCAAGTTTTTCGTCGCTTGGCTTTTCAATGCCTGCTTCAACCAAAATCGCTTTTGCAGCATTAAAATCTGTTACCCATAACGCAGGAAGATGCTTATCAAGTAATTCATTCACTTGCGCTGCACTTTGCACCCCAGCGAAACCATCAACCGGCTGACCTTTACTCAGCACTAGGTGGGTAGGTAAGCTCTGAATTTGGAAGTAATTAGCAATTTCTAACTCAGCTTCACAATTCACTTTCGCAAGGATAAAGCGCCCAGCTTGCTCATTGGCAATCTGTTCCATCACTTGTAGCATTTGTACACTTTGCGGTTGCTGTTGTGCCCAAAAAGACATCACCACAAAGTTATCCATCGAAGCATCAACAATTTGCTGAATATTTTCTTTAGTTAAATTAATAATATGTTCCATATTGATTCCTTTTAACTATTTCGTGATAGCTAACAAAAAGCGGGCCTAAGCCCGCTTTATTGCAATACTAATGACTATTTTAAGCTCGCCACTAGCATTTGGTTGGTTAACTTAATGAATGCCGATGGATCCGCTAAGCTGCCCTTTTCTGAAAGCTGAGCTTGTTGTAATAACAAATCTGCCCAGTTAGCAAATGCTAGCTCATCTTGCTCGTCATTTAGACGCTCAACCAGCGGATGCTGTGGGTTAATTTCAAATGTCGGCTTAGACTCAGGTACAGGCTGACCTGCTGATTGCATAAGCTTAATCATTTGCGATGACATTTCACCTTCACCGGCAACCACACATGCAGGGGTATCCGTTAAGCGAGAAGTCACTTTAACATCTGATACTTTACCTTCTAGCGCTGTTTTAATACGTGATACTAATGATTCAGCTTCGCCAGCTAACTTTTCTTGAGCTTCTTTTTCAGCAGCATCTTCAAGTTCACCTAGCTCTAAATCACCACGCGTTACTGAGTGCAGTTTCTTGTCTTTAAATTCAGTTAAGTGGTTAATTAGCCATTCATCGATGCGCTCTGACATTAATAGAACTTCAATGTCTTTCTTGCGCAGTAGCTCTAAATGCGGGCTGTTAGCTGCCGCTTCATAGCTATCAGCCACGATATAGTAAATCTTATCTTGGCCTTCTTTCATGCGACTGATGTAATCATCTAATGACACATCTGTCACTGGTGAATTGTTATGGGTTGAAGCAAAACGCAGTAAACCAGAAATACGCTCACGGTTAGCGAAATCTTCAGCTGGGCCTTCTTTTAATACTTGACCAAATTCAGCCCAGAAAGCTTGATACTTTTCAGCATCGTTTTTAGCCATTTTTTCTAGCATGCCAAGAACGCGCTTAGTCACACCAGTGCGCAATGCTTTAGTTACGCTGTTATCTTGTAAGATTTCACGCGATACGTTGAGTGGCAAATCATTTGAATCGATTAAGCCTTTAACAAAACGTAAATAAGTTGGCATAAACTGTTCAGCATCATCCAGCACAAATACACGCTGTACAAAAAGTTTTAGACCATGCTTAACGTCGCGGTTAAACATATCCCAAGGGGCTTTGGTTGGAATATACAATAAGCTGGTATATTCTTGCTTACCTTCAACACGGTTGTGAGACCACGTTGCTGCATCAGCATAGTCGTGAGAAATATGCTTGTAGAACTCTTGATATTCTTCATCTGATATATCTGATTTGCTACGAGTCCAAAGCGCAGTGGCTTTGTTCATTGGCTTCCACTCGCCTTCAGTAGCAGGGATTTTCTCGCCATCTTCGCCATCTGTTTCTGGTAGGCCAGCTTCAAACATTTCTACTGGTACTGAGATATGATCAGAGTACTTAGTAATGATTGAGCGCAAACGAGTATCATCAGCGAATTCTTTTTCTTCATCACGTAAATGAAGGGTAATTTCAGTACCGCGGCTATTTTTAGTGATGGTATCAACGGTAAAGTCACCTTCACCTGCTGACTCCCACAGAACCGCTTGATCAACTGCTGCACCTGCTGCGCGGGTACGTACAGTGACTTTATCAGCAACGATAAAGGCAGAATAAAAACCTACACCAAATTGACCGATAAGCTGCGAATCTTTTGACTCTTCACCTGATAAGTTTTTAAAGAAGTCTGCAGTACCTGATTTTGCAATCGTACCTAAATGTTCAATCACACCATCACGTGTCATACCGATACCGTTATCTTCAATAGTAACAGTGCCTTTTTCTTGATCGGTACTAATACGAACACGCAGTTCAGTATCGCTTTCATATAATGCGTTATCAGTTAATGCTAAGTAACGTAGCTTATCTGCCGCATCCGCAGCATTTGAGACTAGTTCACGTAAGAAAATTTCTTTATTTGAATATAAAGAATGGATCATCAGATGTAGAAGCTGTTTTACTTCGGTTTGAAAGCCATGCGTTTCTTGTTGAGACATGAAAATTTCCCTTGTTTACGTTAATACATCAACCATGTTGTATCCAACACGGTATAAAAATCTTTGTTACCTAGGAAATGGGGCGCGATAAATAGAATTCAAGGGGAAATTATTTTATTGCTGAAAAAAAACCATGAACTGGCGAAATAACTGGCGATTAGCAATCGATTTGAGCTAATAACGGCTAATATTGGAAACAAAAAGCCCAGCTTACTCACTCATAAGCTGGGCTTTAAAATAAGACACAAATTCACAACTATAGTTCGCAACTATCATTTATAACTACAGTTCGTAACTATCGTTTATAACTACAGTTCGCAACTACAGCGGAATACGACCATTGAATGACAACGCTAACGTGGTGCTATCAACATACTCAAGCTCACCACCAACAGGGACTCCGTGGGCGATTCGGCTGATCACTACATTATGTCTACGGGCCATATCAGCAATAAAATGCGCCGTGGCATCACCTTCTACTGTGGGGTTGGTTGCTAAAATCAACTCTGTGACATCATCTGATGCAAGGTGTTGCTCTAATAACGCTAAGCCAAGCTCTTCAGGGCCCACACCATCAAGGGGTGATAAATGCCCAAGTAACACAAAATAGCGGCCGCTAAAATGGCCACCCGCTTCAATGGCTAACACATCAGCTGGGGTTTCAACCACACAAATTACTTCTGAATTACCCCGTTTAGGGCTACTACAGATCGGACATAGCTGCTCTTCTGTAAAGGTACGGCAGGCTTGGCAATGCCCCACTTCACTCATTGAACGTTCTAACGCACTGGCTAATTTATGGCCCTGTTTGCGGTTACGCTCTAATAATTGAAACGCCATGCGTTGGGCTGATTTTGGTCCGACACCCGGTAAGCAGCGCAAAGATTCGATAAGCTCATCAACCAGTGGACTAAATTTCATAAATACTTCATTGCCTTATTTTATTAATTAAGCGTGCTGATTTAAGTTAATAAACCATTCAATCAGCATCAATGTGCGTATGGTACTGTAATTATGATTGCGACAAAAGAATGATGTTATTGCTAATGCTACTCACAACACAGAACTCGTCAGTTCGGTTAGCGTTTCTTTGTCAGTATTAACTGTTGCCAAGGCTAGCTAGCTTGCTAACTATTAGTGCTAGGACTTAGTATCACTTTCGGGGTGATAACTGAATACCTGATCTAGCGGCAGTTCAAACACTTCAGCAATTTTAAAAGCCACTTCAAGAGTGGGTGAATACTTATTAGACTCAATGGCCATCACGGTTTGCCTAGTGACACCTATTAATTCAGCAAGCTGCTTTTGTGTCATTTCACCATTTAAAAAACGCAAGGTGCGGATAGCGTTAGAAATCGCCGGTTTACTCATAAATATCACCTGTACGCCCCTTGTATAGCTGCACCACATAAAATGCCAGCTCAGCACACAAAAAAGACACCACTAAAATATGCAGCGGCGCATGAGCAAAGCCCAATTGTGATAGACCAAGGTCATTGGCTTCAACACTGTATTGCACTATGGCCAGTATCACGCCTACATTCAAAATAATCGCTGAATACTTATAGCCAATGAGATTAATTTGTTTTTCGCGTACATCCATAGGTTGTGACAGTTCATCGTCTGTGATTAATGCCAGAGCAATGTAGCTCACCACCATTAGCACTACTGAATAAATTATAATTTCTAAAAAGATACCTGAAATCCACTGTATTGAAGCTAATTCTTCAGGGCTAGCATGAAATAAGCTGCTACCATAAAAATAGAAAATATAGCCCGTTACCAGTAAATCAACGGATAAAGTGACTTCTCGAAAGCTCGTTTCTTGCAGCCATTGCAGTAATTTATTTGCATTACTCATGTTAATTAAACCTCACTTGGTGTTAACTATTTTTGACACACTTTTAGTTTAGGCTAACAATTAACCATGTCAAATATTTTTAACCTTGGGTTAACAAATTAATGCTTTTATCGCTTAGCTGTCTGCGGGGTGATTTATACCATCGTTAAGCACAACATCATCAATATCAAAAGGATTAACACCTTCTAAGCAGCCAATGTTATAGCCATATTCTGTAGGATTAGAGCGACGTTGATGGTGGGTATAAATACCGCAATGGCGACAAAAGTAGTGCTTAGCAGTGTGGGTATTAAATTGATATAACTTGAGAGCATCCGCGCCTTTTACGATTTGAATGCCAGCTAATTCTACCGAGCCCACAATGGCGCCTTTTCTGCGACAAATTGAGCAATCACAGCGTCTTGGCTTTTCAATGCCATTGGGTAATGAAAGTGATAATACAACCGCGCCGCAATGACAACTGGCTAAGTGTTTCGACTTTATAACGGTTTCACCGACCTTGGTTAGCATAATATATCCTTATAAGACTCTGACATGGCGGTACAATTTAGCAGAAAATTTAATCTGAACGAAACGCGATCAAAAAAGCCCAAGATAAACTTGGGCTTTTGAATCTTAAAACCTTTAAGATTTAGAATGGCATTTTCATTCCTGGAGGTAATTGCATACCGCCAGTGACTTCAGCCATCTTTGTCTTTTGGTTTTCTTCGATGCGACGTGCTGCGTCATTGAATGCTGCAGCAATAAGATCTTCCAACATTTCTTTGTCGTCTTCCATCAAACTAGGGTCGATGTCAACTTTACGAATGTTGTGTGAACCCGTCATGGTCACTTTAACTAAACCTGCACCCGCTTCACCGGTCATTTCAGTGCGTGCGATTTCTTCCTGCATTTTAGCCATTTTGTCTTGCATCATTTGGGCTTGTTTCATTAAGTTGCCCATACCGCCTTTTCCAAACATAGTCTTTTCTCTTAATTAGGTTATTAGCAAGCAGCCAAAGTGGGGCTAATCTTACTGAAAAAAAATAAATTGGCAATAAATCCGCGGCTATTGCTATCAAAGTTTTGACGCCTATAACGCTTTAGCTGTTTTATTGAACAGTCAATGCTGGAATTTGTTGCCCTATCGCCTGTAGCTTTTCAACCGGATACACTAAAGTATCTGGATTTAGCTGAGCCGCTAAACGAGTAAACATCCATTGTACTTTGTCATCGTTAATTAAAGCGTAATTTGCATTAGCTAATAACTCTCGATGAAATCTTTTACGCAATTCAAGTGGGGTTTCATGTTGTGGATCAAGCCCAACCTGAATTTGCACCTTTGTGTCTTCGCCCAAAAGCTCCGATAAGGCAATTTGTAATTGCTCAATCGCCACTTCGGCGGATAAATGTTTTTGATCCGGTTTAAGTAATAACGGGATCGGATTGTCCAGTCGTTGGCATACCGAGTTAACGGCGAGCTGTCTTACCCTGCCGCCTATGCTTAACTGCGACATAATTTTGTACCAGTGCAAATCTAGGCTATCACCTGAGATTTCATGGTGACCGTTTAATGCCACTTCAGTCGATACGTGAGCGACTGCTGTCTCAGCCACTGGGGCATTATTCTCAGCTGACGCTATGGCAGTGTGTGCATGCTGACGACTTCCCGGCTCCTCATTAACAGCGCTTGTTGGCACTTCAACGGCGGCGATAGTAGTTTGTGCATTGTCAACTGCCATGTTAGTTGCTGCACTATGGCTCACCTCAGGCTCAGTTGTTGCTATTGCAGTTAAAACTGAAGCTGCAGGTAATTCAGTGGGCTTTTCCCATGGCGGTCTATCTGCTGCATCATTTGCTGCACTTGTGTTTACTTGCGTGGTTACATCAATAGTAGCATCAACTGTGGCGGTATTTTCAATCGACTGCATTTTCGCTTTGGGTGCAGGAATTTTAATACTTGGATTGGCTACCGCCTGTTGCTTTTTTGCTTGTTCACCTTCTTCGGCTAGCGAATTTAATTCCGCCTTTAAAGAATCATTGGTAGCGAGCACAGCATCAAGTAAAGCATCCATGTCGCTTAAGTCAGCTTCTGTAGTATCAACGGTTGTTTGCTCAAGCTTAGCTTGCGCGGCACTAGTTTGCTGAACATTAGCTTGCGGAGCACTTGCTTCTGCCTGCTGATATTGATTGTGATCGTCGTTATCAAATTCAGCATAAGATTCGTCACTTGCCTGAGCAAACTGCTCGTAGGCATCAATGGGCATCTCATTTGACGATGTTGTTGATGTGACAGGCTGAGTTTCAATTGCTGGCGTTTCTACTCTAGGTGTTTCTACTGCAGCGGCTTTAACTGCTGGCGCTGCAATAACGCCTGAGTCAACTGCTTGCGTTTCAGTCGCTGCTTGCTGATTGAAACCTAAACTGTCAGCTTGACTAAGGATAATAGCTTGCTCTGCGGCTATCTCGGGAGCAGCATTTAGATTATCGTCCTCAGCTGCGATACTTGCAGTTTGTGGCAGCGTTATTGCCGCAGACACAGAACTGCTATCAACTGCAGTATTGCTTACTTGGGCTGGCTTAGTAGCCGTTATTGCTTCATTGTCTGCAACTGAAGCGCCTGCATTATTTGTAGCAGTGTCAGCCTTCGAGCTAACCGGCGCCGATTTAACCGTTTCTGGGGTCACGGGGTCTGGCGTCAATGAAATCGTTACTGGCTCATCGGTGTGCCAACGTTTAACGGGCTTTTCAGGTACAAATGCCACGGCTCTAAGTAACGCCATTTCAAGACCTGATTTAGGATCAGGAGCAAAGCCTAATTCTTTGCGACCCGTTAACAATAACTGATAGTAAAGCTGCACTTGCTCAAGGGTTAATTGCTGAGCAAAGGCTAAAATTTGTTCGCTGTATAACGACTGCTGCGCCGCGGCTGGCGCAAACTGCGTTAAGGTAATTTGGTGGAGTAATTCCAATAAACTGCGCAGCACCTCATCGGCATCTGCGCCAAAACTCAGCACTTGCTGAATAGTTTGCATTAAGTTAGCAATATCGGCATCACATAAGGCTTTTAGCAGCACTAAGACTTGCTGGGCATCAATACTGCCAAGCATGGTTTGCACCTGTTGGTGCATCACTTGGCCGCTACCAAAGGCAATCGCTTGATCGGTTAAGCTCAGGGCATCACGCATACTGCCGTTAGCCGCTTTTGCCAATAGTGTTAATGCTTGGGGCTCAAAGGTTAATTGCTCTTGAGTTAAGATAAAATCTAGCTGCTTAGTAATTTCATCTTGAGACAGACTTTTTAAATTAAATTGTAAACAGCGAGACAACACAGTCACCGGCAATTTTTGCGGATCTGTGGTGGCCAGTAGAAATTTCACATGCTCAGGCGGCTCTTCAAGGGTTTTCAGTAAGGCATTAAAACTACTTCGAGACAGCATATGTACTTCATCGATTAAGTAGACTTTGTAACGGCCTCTTGAAGGCTTATATTGCACGTTATCAAGTAGCTCACGGGTATCATCGACCTTAGTTCTTGAGGCCGCATCCACTTCAATAAGATCAACAAACCTGCCTTGGGCAATTTCAACACAACTTGAACACACGCCACAAGGTGTAGAAGTGACCCCTTGCTCACAGTTAAGCCCCTTAGCAAATAGGCGCGCTAAACTGGTTTTACCCACACCTCGAGTGCCAGTAAATAAATACGCATGATGTAATCGTTGCTGTGTGAGTGCATTTGTAAGTGCCAGTAGAACATGTGACTGCCCTACCATTTCTTCAAATTTGGCAGGGCGCCATTTACGGGCTAACACCTGATAAGACATGGAATTCCCCAAGCTTTAATGAAACGGGATGATCTAAATAATACCAATGGTAATTAATTGTACCCGAAAATAAAAATAACAATAGCATGCTCATCAATCACAGGCTATTGCTACTCTAAAAGGCTGGATAATTTGCTGAAGATTCAATCGATGCAGAGCAAAAATCAGGCTTTATTGAGTTAAGCTCAACAAAGCCGCTAACATATTATGCGTGCTTGGCTATTCGCCTTCAAACTCACATAAGGTCAATAACTCAACCCCTAAACCTTCAAGACGTTTTTCGCCGCCGATATCTGGCAGAGAAATAACAAATGCAGCGTGCTTAACTTCGCCGCCTAATTCACGGATTAATTTTACCGTTGCTTCAATGGTGCCGCCTGTAGCAAGTAAGTCATCAACGACCAATACTTTATCTTCAGGGGTGATCGCATCTACGTGAATTTCTAAGGTGTCTTTACCGTATTCAAGATCGTATGTTTGCGCAATCGTCTTTCTCGGCAATTTTCCCGGCTTACGTACGGGTACAAAACCAATACCAAGCTCTAATGCTAATGGCGCACCGAATAAAAATCCACGCGCTTCAGTACCGACAACTTTAGTGAAACCTTGATCTTTATAATGCTCTACAAATAAAGCGATAGTGGCTTTATAAGCTTCAGAGTCTTCTAAAAGGCTGGTGACATCGCGAAACATAATGCCTGGGATTGGGTAATCAGGAATAGCTTTAATACTGTTTTTGATAAGCGCTAAACGTTCTGAGTTCATAGTCATATTAGATAATCTATTGTAAAAGGAATGTTTTAATAGCCATCATTTTCAATATCATTAGCTTGAAATTGAAAATATAGTTTCTGGCATATCACTCAATGGCAGTGATACTAAGCATGTTTTAAGATAGTTGCAACTAACGAGCAAATTAAAGGTAACTTTTAATCTAACTCTGGGATCTGCCACAGATAAACCAGTAGGCAACATAACATGCAAGCGAGCATCACTTTCACCCAAACTAATGGCACAATTAAAATGCTCACAACAAAGCTTAAGGTGGTCATTATCATGGCTTTTTTCTTCAACCGTTTGTTGATTGCTCGTTTATCTTGCCAATCATTTAACCCTTGAGCAAACCAAGGATGAGTCATCAACCAGTGATGCATCCGCGTACTTGAGCGGGCAAAACAATAAGCAGCCAGCAAGATAAAAGGCACTGTTGGTAATAAGGGCACCACAATACCAATGGTGCCAAGCGTTAAGCTCGTTAAACCAGTAATGAGGAACAAGCCTCGTTTTAACGCCATATGACTCCAAGCCCAAATCAAAAAAAACCATTCAATAGAATGGTTTTTGGATAACCGACTCTATGACTTAACTGAGCGGTATAATAACTGAGATTGGCAGTTAAATTAAGCCTGCAAGTCGCAAGGCAGATAGAGACGCTGGTAGCGTTGGTAACAATAAAACAAGAATAAAACCAATAAAATACATAATGTTAAATGGGTCTTTAAACGGCTGACTCATAGTTTTTACTTCCTAACAGTAATGTTGGCCGCCTTACAGCAGCGTGAACTGGATCACAAAATTCGCGCTATTGTATGTAAAAAGACTTTTAATATAAACCACAAATTAAGTAGGAGTTTTATCCACTGTTTCAGCCTGTGTTAACGAACAGATAACCCTTTTGTCGGCCAATTGTTGCAACATTTGCAAGCAGCCATTAGATAAGGTTTCCGGCGTCATCTGTGGGTAGGTCTCGCTAAGCCATGTCAATACATCATTAAAGTAACATTGCTCGGCTTGAGCAATATAGGCTAACACTTGGGCTGTTAATGGGTTTAACTTTAAAAAGTTAACTTCATCATGTTCATCGCGATAAACACAAAAGCTTTGCCCCTGCTCACTGGGCTCTGTGGGTTGGTAATCGACACTGATGTGCTGCACATCATATTGATATTGCGCCACAGTGGCGGTCACTGACAGCTTTAGCGGTAGCTCGGTAATCAAGTCTTTGGCAATTGGCTGCTCATTAACATCATCGAAAACAGTGGCAATATATAACTCTAGCCATTCGTAATGTGCTAGCTCCAACATAAAGGCAGGGTCGTAATCCGCAGGCTGATATTGAGTTTGCAAAAAACAGATAAACTCTTGGGATATTTCAATAAATATGGGGGTTTTACAGTCAAAACTTACAAAAAACTGTTGAATGAGTTTGGTCCATGCATCATCAGTATAAAGACTTTTCAGTACCGGAAACGCGCCTGACACAAAGCCATTGATGTTATTGAAAAATAGCTCACGGTAAACATTCATTCGCTCAAATGTCATGCCTTGTGGCAGTGGCTTGCTGGGATCGCGAATATAATCCATAAAGGCTTGTTGAGTGTTAATAAAATCCATTAAGCACTCCTTTTGATCGCTTTTGCGGCTTGTTGATAGCGATGAATTTGATTGATCTCTTGCAGTAATTCAGCGGTTTTGGGGATATTAAAGTCACGCTCTAATAATGTCGGAAACACCCCATGTTGCTGATAACTCTGTTGCAATAATTGCCAAACAGGATCAATCACATCAGCGCCGTGGGTATCGACCATTAACTGGGATGATTCTTCATAATGACCCGCGATATGCATATATTCAATCCGCTTGGTCGGCATTGAGCTGAGAAATTCAGCGGCATCATATTGATGGTTTATTGAGTTTACATAAATATTATTAACATCAAGCAGCAGTTTACAATCTGCCTCATCCAGCACAGCATTAACAAATTGCTGCTCAGTCATTTTCGCGCCGGGCGCAGCGTAGAAAGACACATTTTCTAAAATAAACGGCCGCTCTAAAATATCTTCAACTTGGTTAATACGCTTTGCAACATAAGTTACCGCTTCTTCGGTAAAGGGGATCGGCATTAAGTCATACATGTGGCCGCTACCAGAGCAATAACTTAAGTGCTCAGAGTAGATATTGATTTGATGGCTATCTAAAAAGCGTTTTACTTGCTTAACGAACTCAGTATCTAACGCATGTGGGCTACCGATAGATAAAGATAAACCATGGCAAAAAAATTCATGTTGCTCTGTAAGTTGCCTAAACTGCTTACCAAACTTACCGCCTAGGGTCATCCAGTTTTCAGGCGCCACTTCGAAAAAGTTTATTTCATCAGGCACATGCTGACAAAACTCATCAAGCATTTCTCGGCGCAAACCCAGTCCCACTGTTGCTTGTTTTGCCATTTATCACCTCAAACACACAATTAATCAGTTAAATTAATGAAAGTTACCAACTAAAAAGGCCTGTATAACAGGCCTTATATTGGCGTAGATTTAATCGGCATGAAAGCTATAAATCGATTTCTGCTGCTAAATCAGCCTGCTAATCATCAGATTGATTATTTAGCACCACCACACTTACCTTCACCACATTTGCCTTCTTTGGCTTTACCTTCAGCCGCTTTTTTCATCTCGCCGCCGCACTTACCTTCGCCACATTTTCCTTCTTTGGCTTTTTTCAT